>CAZXTO010000066.1:0-13218 GCA_964643675.1 uncultured Planctomycetales bacterium | reverse complement strand
GTTCCAGGAGCCGCTGCTGTTCCTGCACCAGAACGGCCTGCGCGGGCCGCTCGGTCGACTCGCGCTGCGCGTCGCCTACGACCCGCCCTGCCACCTGCGCAACGTGATCGGCGCCGGCGCCGAAATCCCGGAGCTGCTGCAGCGGATCCCAGGACTCGAGCTGGTGCCGCACGAGGACGCGGAGCATTGCTGCGGCGCCGGCGGCATCAGCTTCGCCCGCGAGCCGGTGGCCGGCTTCGCCATCACGGCCGGCAAGGTGGAGCAGCTGCGGCGGGCCGAGCCCGACGTGCTCGCCACCGGCAACCCGGGCTGCATGATGCGCTTGGAGGCCGAGCTCCACCGCAGCGGCGGCGGGGTCGAGGTGCTGCACCCGGTCTCGCTGCTGGCCCGCAGCTGCGCGGCGGTCGAGCCCGCGGCGGCCGAGAGCCAAGCCGCCGCGCCGAGCCGAGCCGGGACCGAGGCGGACCCAGCGCCGCCGCCTTAGTCGGCGATGCGGACCGCGGTCAGGAACATCCAGCCGGCGGTCAACACCGAGCCGACCGTCAGGCCGACGAAGGCGTAGACCCAGCGCCGGTGGATCGCTCGCCGCACGGTGCCGCGGGCCAGGCCGATGCCCGACCAAGTCACGCCCGGGAGGGAGGCCAGCGCGGCGAAGGCGAAGCCGAGGTGGACCTGCAGTCGCAGGGCCTCGAAGCGGTAGTCCCGCCCGAACAGCTCCGCTTGCACGATGGCCACGACCAGCGCGATCGTGGTGAGCAGGACGAAGGTGTAGTGGGCCTGACGGGCGCGCCGGAACCCGCTCACCAGCGACAGGACCAGCAACACCACGGTCAGTCCCAGGTTGGCGAGGAACAGCGGACCGGACACGGCGCGGCAGGATACCATCATCCGGCCCATGACCGCCACCGCGATCCTTCTGGCCGCCTGCAGCCTGCTCGCTCCCGCGCAGGAGCCGCACGACGGCGACCTGGTCCTCGACGGCGTACGCCGCTGGCGAGCCGGCGGCGCGCCCAGCGCTCCGCAGGTGCTGGTGATCCAGGACGGCCGCGCCCGCGAGGTCGCCGACCTCGCCCGCGCCCTCGAGCTGGCGCCGGGCGCGCGCGTGGTGAGCCCTGAGGCGGATTGGATCCTCTACCCGGGATTGGTGCACGCCGACTTCTCGGCCGGGGTCGGGGATCCGCCGGACAGCCCCTACGCCGAGACCGCGACCGATCCCCGCGAGGACGTGATGCCGGCGATGGAGTACGGCGACCACGCGCCCCTACGCGCCTGGCTGCGCGTCGCCGACCAGCTCGACTGGGATCCGGGCAAGGGCGAAGACTGGCGCGAAGCCGGCTTCACCACCGCCCACGTGCTGCCCGCCGGCGGCGTGGTGCGCGGCCGCAGCGCCCTGGTGTCTCTGAACGGCGAACCGCTCGGCGGCGCCCTGCTCGAGCGCGACGGCCGCATGGTCTACGCCCTGCGCGGCAGCGGCGGTTATCCGCGCACGCCGATGGCCGCGCTGGCCTTCCTGCGGCAGCTGTTCCTCGACGCCGACCGCGCCGCGGAAGGGCGCGGCAGCCGCTTCGACACGCCCGACCTGGAGGGGCTCGACGCCGGCCTGTTCCTCGCCAGCGGGCCGCGCGAGATCGAGAACGTGCTCGACCTGCTGCGCGACCACCGCGGCGGCGGCGCCGGCGCGGTCCTGCTCGGCGGCCACGGCGCCTGGAAGCTGGCCGACAGGCTGCGCGAGCAGCAGGTCGCGGTGCTCTACCGCCTCGACCTCGACGAGGCGCCGAAGGCGGACGAGGAGCTGGACCTGGCCGAGGAGGATCAGCGTCCCTGGTGGCAAACACCGCCCCGCCTGCGCGCCGAGCGGCGCCGGCAGCACGCCGAGCAGGTGGCCGACTTCCGCAAGCTGCGGGAGGCGGGGGTGGTCTGCGCGCTGGTCCCCTCGGGCTCCCCCTCGAAGCTGCCCGAGGCCCTGGCGCAGCTGCAGGAGGACGGCCTCACGACCGACGACCTGGTGCAGGCGCTGAGCCGCGACGTGCACCGCGCGCTCGGCCTGCCGGCCCAGGAGGACGCGGCCGACTTCCTGCTCTCGCGCGGTCCGCTCGACCTCGAGCGGCCGAAGCTGGCCTGGTCGATGGCCGGCGGCCGGGCCTGGGAGTGGACCGGGCAAGACGAGGGAGGCGCGGGAGAAGACCGCGGCGAGCGCGGCGACCAGGACCTGGCGGGGGACTGGCTGGTCGAGTTCGACACGCCCATGGGTCCGCAGGAGTTCGGCATGGAGCTGTTGCCCGGCGACGGCGTCGTGATGCTGTTCGATCCCTCGGAGCCCTCCGACCGCGACGAAGCCGAGGAGGTCGACTTCCGCGCCAAGGGCGTGGTCTTCTCCTTCACGCCGCCGGACTTCAACATGCGCATGACCCTGGACGCCACCCTCGAAGGCGACCGCGGGCACGGCACCTTGAGCCTGGCCATGGGCGAGCTGGAGGTCGAGATCAGCCGCCTCGGCGCGGCCGAGGAGAGCCTCAGCGGCGGCGGCGCGGCGGCCGAGGAAGGGACGGCCGAGGAGGACGAGGCAGCCGCGGAGGCCGACCCCGGCCCGGCCCGGGGCCACCCCGCCTGGCGGGTCGAGACCCGCGCCGACCGTCGCCCGGCGCATGAGCTGGAGGGCGCGGTGCTGCTGCGCGGAGGCACGCTGTGGACCATGACCGGGAACGAGCCGGAGCGCGGCGATCTCCTGATCCGCGACGGCCGCATCGAGGCGGTCGGCGGTTCGATCGAGGCCCCGGCCGGGGTGTCGGTGCTCGACGCCAGCGGCTGGCACCTGATGCCCGGCATCCTCGACGCCCACTCCCACCTCGCGCTCGACTCGGTCAACGAGGGGTCGGTCTCGATCACCGCCGAGTGCCGGGTCGGCGACATGATCCACGCCGAAGAGGTGGGGATCTGGCGCGCCGCGGCCGGCGGCACCGCGGTGGTGCAGTCGCTGCACGGCTCGGCCAACCCGATCGGCGGCCAGGCCGCGGTGTGGGAGCTCGACTACTTCCGCCCCACCATCGCCGGGCTGAGGCTGCCCGACGCCGCCCAGGGCATCAAGTTCGCGCTCGGCGAGAACGTCAAGCGCTCCAACGGCAGCAGCTGGGGCGAGCGCTTCCCCGGCAGCCGCGCCGGGGTGCAGGCGGTCTACCGCCGCGCCTTCCAGGCCGCCCAGGACTACGCCCGCCAGCGCCAGGCCCACGCCCGCGGTGAGCTGCCCTCCTTCCGCCGCGACGTCCGGCTCGAGGCCCTGGCCGCGGTGCTCGCCAACGAGATCCACATCCAGTGTCACGGTTACCGCGCCGACGAGCTGCTGATGTTCCTGCGCGTGTGCCAGGAATTCGGCATCGAGCGGCCGACCTTCCAGCACGTGCTCGAGGGCTACAAGGTCGCCACTGAGCTGGCCGAAGCGGGCGCCATGGCCTCGACCTTCGCCGACTGGTGGGCCTACAAGCTGGAGGTGGTCGACGCGATCCCGTGGAACCCGGCGCTGATGGGCCGCGCCGGCGTGGTGGCCTCGATCAACTCGGACAGCGACGAGATGATCCGCCGGCTGAACACCGAGGCCGGCAAGTCGCTGCGCTACGGCCGGCTCGACTGGCAGCAGGCGATGGCGCTGTGCACCACCAACGCCGCGATCCAGCTGCGGCTGGAGGACCGGCTGGGCAAGCTGGCGCCCGGCATGGACGGCACCGTCACGATCTACGACGCGCCGCCGCTGTCGACCTACGCCCGCTGCGTGATGACCCTGGCCCGCGGCCGCGTGCTCTACGAGCGCGCCGCCGACCACGACCAACGCTGGCGCGAATACGCCGAGGCGACCGCCGCCTTCGGCCGACGGCTGGCGGCGGTGGCCGCCCCCGCCCCGGACGCGGAGACCGCTCCGACAGCCGCGCCGTCGGCCGGGGCCCTGGCTCCCGAAGATGCCGCCTGGCTGCCCTGGATCCGCGCCGGCCTCGGCTCCGCCACCCTGATCCGCAACGCCCGTCTCCACCCGGTCGCCGCGGCTCCCTTCGACGGCGAGCTCCTGGTCCAGGACGGTCGCATCGCCTGGCTGGGCGAGCGGTGGCAGGGCGATCTGCCCGACGGCTGCGCCGAGGTCGACGCCGGCGGCCTGCAGCTCTATCCGGGTTTCCTGAACGCCGGCGACGTCACCGGCCTGTGGGAGATCGGTTCGCTGCGCGCCTCGCGCGACGACGCCGAGACCGGCACCGACCACCCGGACCTGTCCCTGGCCAGCGCCATCCACGCCGACAGCAAGCACCACCAGGTGACCCGCATGCACGGCATCACCCACGTCCTTGCGCGCCCCACCCGCGGCCGGATCCGCGGCCAGGCGGCGCTGATCCAGCTCGACGGCGAGAGCACCGAGGACCTGGTCACGGTGCCCGACCTGGCCCTGTGCCTGGCCTTCCCGCGCGCCCGCGCGCCCAAGCCCGGCAAGGAGCCGGAGCCGCCTCAGGAGGTCGAGGAGCTGGACCGCTGGTTCGACCGCGCCCTGGCCCATGGAGAGCAGCTCGAGCGCCAACGCGCCGCCGGCCGCGAGGCCCTGGAGCGCGACCCGCGCCTGGAGGCGCTGCTGCCCTACGCCCGGGGGCACAAGCCCGTGCTGATCGAGGCCGAGGACCTCTGGACCTTGATGGCGGCGCGCCGCTGGGCCCAGGAGCGCGGCCTCGAGGTGATCTACGCCGGCGCCGGGCAGGCCTGGAAGGCGGCCGGCTACTTCGGCGCCGACGGCGCCCGCATGATCCTGGGGCCGGTCCACAGTCTGCCCCGCGGTGCCCATGACCCCTTCGACTCCCCCTACCGCAACCCGGGGCTGCTGGAGGCCGCTGGCTGCCGGGTCGCGCTGCGCACCGCCAACCCGGAGGTCAGCCGCAACCTGCCCTTCCAGGCCGCCACCGCGGCGACCCACGGCTGGAGCCGCGAGGCGGCCCTGCGGGCGATCACCCTGGGGGCCGCCGAGGTCCTCGGTGTGGAGGCCTTCACCGGCAGCCTGGAAGTCGGCAAGGCGGCCAATTTCTTCCTCTCCGAAGGGGACCCGATGGACTTCCCGGGAGCCGTGAGGCGGATGTGGATCGGCGGCCGCGAGGTCGACCTGGGCAGCCACCAGACCGAGCTGCGCGACCGCTACGCGGCGAGGATCGAAAAAGGACTCAAAAACACCAAGAATTAGATGGAAACGGCGGCGTTCTTTTTGAGGTAGAATCCAACACCCCTGGTTCTCCTATCGTTGCCAGTCCTTCCTCCCCCCTTGTTGCGCCGCTACCACCTCCTCGCCGCCCTGACGGCGCCGCTCCTGTTCGGAGCGTCGCTGGGCGCCCAGTCCATGGACCTGGGAGAGACCCGCCAGCTGCCGATGCTGGGCGTCTCGGGTGACCACGCCATCGTCGCGGTGAACAACCGGGGTGATTTGTTCGTCGCCTGGCAGAGCTCCCCCACCAATGGCGCCTCGATGCGGCAGGTGGAAGGGGTCTTCCTCCGCAAGAGCGCCGGCAACAGCTGGCTGTTCCCGACCACCCAAGAGGTGCTGCTGCTCGGGGACCCCTCGCTCAACGTCATGGGCAGCGACACCTGCCCCAAGCCCTTCGTGATCGGGCTGGACGAGGACTTCATCGTTGGCTGGCTGCGGGTGGACCGGAACACCCAGACCACGCGGGTCGAAATGGTCAAGATCGTGGCCCCGGCTTCCGGTCCGGTCACGGTGGACTCTCCTGCTCCGGGGCGCGGCTACGTCGTCTCCGGTGATTACGACAGCGGCAACTCCGGCAAGACCCTGGCCATGTGCCGGCGCCAGTACGACCCCTTCGCCCCTGGCGCGCCGATGGAGGAAGCGGTCTATTTCGTGACCGTCAAGTCCATCGCCGACAGCGGCGACCTGCATGACTACCGCCTCCGTGGCTGGACCGCCGACTTCTCGATCGGCTCCGGCGCCCCGATGATCCGCGGCCCCTTCACCCTGGTGGACACGGTCTGGGTCGATTCCTCGACCAATTTCGGCCGCGGCCGGATCCCGCCCACCATCCAGGAGAACGACGACGGGGACCTGATCCTCGCCTACGAGGAATTCCACGATCCCTCCCGCTCGGCCGGCATGACCAGCCACGAGGGGCGGATCCGGGTCCAGCGCTTCTATCCGTCGATCTTTGGCCTGCAAGGCGACGCCGAGCTGGTGTTCGAAGGGAACCACCTGGAGCGGCACCAGCGGCGGCCGAACCTGGACACCTCGCCGAACGACGACAACGACGTCCTCACCCTCAGCTGGGTGGAGCTGGACCACGACGGCGCCAACGGCATCGTCCACCAGAAGGCGATCTGGTTCAACGCGCTGGGCGGGCACTCCCGGGACGTGCCGTACCCGAACCCGGTCATCCCCACCGCCAGCGGCGCCCGGTCGATCCACGGCACCGAGTTCTACGCCTCCCTGGCGGCTTTCGACAGCACCCCGGCCCAGCTGTGGGGCTACCAGGCCCTGCCGCCGGCCAACCTGTACTCCTGGAACTTCCCGGGCACCGCGCCCGAGCGCCCCTTCGCCGACCTGCACGACGCCGGCCTCGGCGTCGGCCAGCGCGAGCTGCCGATGGTCTACGACCGCGACGTCGGCTCCGGTCAGCTCAAGATCTTCCTGGTCATTTACAAGGTCTGATCTCGGGCAGCCGGTGAGTTAGAATTTGCCCGTGACCGTGCAAATTCCCAGCCGCTTGGTATCCATCCCTGAAGACTGCGGAGCCGAGGCTGCCGCCCGGGGATTCTCGACCATGGCCCAGGCCATGGTGGGCTCGTCGATCCTGGTCATCGCCAACGAGATCCGGGCCCTGCTCGCCCAAGGAGTCGACGTCGCCAACATGACGGTCGGTGACTTCGACCCGCGCGAGTTCCCGATCCCGGAGCGCTACCAGGAGCTGCTCAAGGAGGCGGTCGAGGAGGGCGACACCAACTACCCGCCCCCGGCCGGCCTGCTCGAGCTGCGCCAGGCGGTGCAGAAGCACATCGCCCGCACCCAGGACCTGGAGTACCCGCTCGACGGCATCGCCATCGTCAGCGGCGGCCGGCCCGCCCTCTACTCCACCTACCGGCTGCTGGTGGACCCGGGTGAGCTGGTGTTGTTCCCGGTCCCCTCTTGGAACAACCACAACTACCGCGACACCTGCCAGGTCCGGATCCAGGCGGTCCAGTGCGCGCCCGAGAACGCCTTCCAGCCGACCGCCGAGCTGCTCCGGCCGCACGTCGGCGAGGCGCGCCTGATCGTGCTCAACACGCCCCAGAACCCGAGCGGCGGGGTCATGGTGCCGGAGCAGGTCGAGGCCTTCGGCCACCTGCTGGTCGAGGAGAACGAGCGCCGCGCGCGCAGCGGCGAGAAGCCGCTCTACCACCAGATCTACCGGCCGATCGTGTTCGACCAACACGAACACTACTCGCCGGTCACTCTGGTGCCGGAGTGCGCGCCCTACGTGATCCACTCCGACGGCGTCTCGAAGGGCTTCGCCGGCACCGGCCTGCGCTGCGGCTGGCTGTTCGGCCCGCCGGCCATCGCCCGCAAGACCGTGGCCCTGCTGACCCACGTCGGCGCCTGGGCGCCGAAGCCGGTCCAGATGGCAACCGCCCGCTTCCTCGACGACGAGCCGGCGATGCGCGATTGGGAGCAGGAGATGGTGCGCCGGGTCCGCCTGCGCCTGGACGCCCTGCACGAAGGCGTCGCCGCGCTCAAGGCCGAGGGCCTGCCGATCGACTTCATCGAGCCGCAGGGCGCGATCTACATGTCGCTGCGCTTCGACCTGGCGGGCCGGACCACCCCCGAGGGCAAGGTCCTGCGCACCAACGAGGACATCCGCTCCTACCTGACCCAGGCCGCGCGCTTCGCCCTGGTGCCCTTCGCCGCCTTCGGGGTCGAGGAGGCCGACGAGCACGGCTGGAACCGGGCCAGCGTCGGCGCCGTGAGCCTGAAGCAGGTCGAGGAGTCGATCCCGCGGCTGCGCGAAGCCCTGCTGGCGCTGCGCTGAGTTCGCCTCCGCGCGACGCGCCAGTCATCTGCCTGGAGCCTCAGCCGGCCTCGCGCTCGGCCGGCTGACGCTCGAGCTCGAAGGCGAGCTCGGCGACCGCTTCGCCGTTGAGGAAGAAGCGCGCCCGGCAGGGGCCGTCGATCAGGGGCGCCGCCTTGGTGTCGAACAAGCGCTCGCGGCAGCGCACCTTGAGCCGCTGCCGCTCCGGGAGGCGCAGCACGCGGCCGTGGTACTTCTTGCGCCGCGGGCGGCCGGGGAGCTTGCCGGGGGTCTCGATCTCGTAGACCATCTTGGCGTCGCAGGCGCCACCCCGGTTGCGAACCTCGAGCTCGAACTGGAGGGCCTGGTTGGGCCGCGCCGGTCCGTCACCGGCCAGGCGGGCGGAGACCTGCACCTGGAGCTGCTCGAAGCCGAGCAGCCGCAGCGCCAAGGGGTCGCCCTCCTTGACCAGGCTGCGCAGGGCCTTGGCGGCGATGTGACGGAGCAGGGGTCCGGGGCGCTCCTCCTCCAGCCATCCCCGCAGCACCTCGCGGGTCAGCTGCGGGCGGGTCCGAGAGAGGTCGTTGAGGCAGTTCGCCACCGCGTTGGCCGGATACCGGTGGGTCTCGCGCCGCAGCGGGCGCAGCAGGGGCAGCAGCAGGGCCGGTTCCTCCACCGCCCAACGGAGGTGCCGCACCCAGACCCCGCGCGGGCGGGTGGCCTCGACCGCGGCCCGGCGGACGAAGGGCGAGTCGTCCCGCACCCAGGGGTCGAGCCGGGGCACGATCTCGGGGCCCAGGCGCTCGGCCAGGGGCCGCAGGGCGAAGGCCTGGACGGCCTCGGCCACGCGCTTGTCCTCGTCCTCGGCGAGCTGCCGGCAGAGGGCCAGGGCCGCGCCAGGCCGGTCCGCCAGCTGGCGGTCGAGGGCCGCCGGAACGAAGAAGCGGACGCGGGCGTCCGGGGCCCGGGAGAGCCGCAGCAGCGGCTCCAGGGGGTCCGGAGCCTCCTCGAGCTGCTCCGCCAACAGGCGCGAGACCAGGCCCCACTGGTCCAGCAGGCTGGCCTGCCAGTAGCCAGCGGCAACCAAGGAGCGCTGCAGGCCGAGGGCACCGGGGACGCCGGCCTCCAGGCAGGCGGCCTCCAGCAGCGGGAGGACCGAATCCTGCGGGGTCTCGCGCGAGAGGCCGTCTCCTCCCGCTCGGCGGCGGCGCAATTTGCCAGGCACACCCCAGTTTAGCCTTGTTCCCTCCCCTCAGGCCCCAACAGCCCCTTGGCTAAGGCTTTAGGCCCAGGGATCGAGGAACCGATGGAGCCTACGCGGCGTCCTCCTCGCTCCCGCCCCGGGGATTGGTGGTCCGCTCCTCCCCCGGTGGGGTGTCCTTGCAGGGTAAGATTCCTGTAGGCATCTCTTTCTCCCTCGGCTCCCCTTGCCTCGCCTCCCCCTCCTCCTGACGGTCCTCTGCGCCGCCCCCTCCCTCGCCCTCGCCCAGGGTTCGGTCAAGCTCCAGGACGTGGTCGAGCTGCCCAAGCTCGGCATCGACGAGGCCGACCACGCCACCGTCGCGATGAACAGCAACGGCGACGTCTTCGTCGCCTGGCACTGCCGGATCCGCCCCGGCGGCCCCCACCAGGTCGAGGGGGTCCTGATGCGCCGCAACACCGGCTTGAGCTGGGACCCGCCCCAGCCCGCTGACGTGCTGCTGCTCGGCGATCAATCGCTCGGGATCTTCAGCCCCTACGAGGAGTGCACCAAGCCCGACGTCGTGGCCCTCGGCACCGACTTCCTGGTCACCTGGCCGCGCAACGAGCCCTACACCGGCTTCTCCCAGCTCGAGACCGCGCTGATCACGGTGCCGCCCGCGGGCCCGGTGGTGGTCGACAGCCAGATGCCCGGACAGGGCTGGATCGTTGAGGACAACCTGGTCGGCGGGGACGCCGGCCTGATGCCCGACCTGTGCGCGCGCGAGACCCTGCCGGGCACGGCGGCGGTGTTCTACGCCGAGGAGGTCTATTCGCAGGCCTCGCTGCGCGAGTACGAGGTGCGCGGCACCACCATCGACTTCAACGTGTCGCCGCCGGTGATCGGCACCCCCGCCGTGCTCGCCACCGGCATCCCGGTCGACAACACCAACTACGGCCCCACCGGCGGCCGGGTGCTGGTCGACGCGGTCGAGGACGATCACGGCTACTTCGTGTTCGCCTTCGAGAACTTCCAGCTCGCCTCCCACCACAACACCCCCACCGACGAGGGCTGGATCGGCGTCAAGCGTTACGCGGAGTCGTTGGGCACCTGGACCGAGTACGAATCCCAAACCTACCTGGGCCTGGACCCGACCCACCGTCAGCGGCGGCCGATGCTCGCCGCCTCCCGGGTCGACACCGGGAACACCGTCAGCGTGGCCTGGCTCGAGCACGGCAAGACCTTCCTGGCTGACATCGACGTCCGCTACGGCGAGCTCGAATTCCACGGCGGCGCCTCTCCTGGATCGGTCACGATGACCAACTTCATCTATCCGAACCTGGGCGGCCGTGACCACGCGCTGCCGGTGCCGATCCACTCGCGCAACTTCCGCACCGTGCTGTGCTCGCGCTGGTGGATCATCGCCACCGGCGTGGTGGCCTTCTCCGCGGTTCCGTGGATCCCGGAGCGGCCGCTGCCGACCCCGGTCGACTGGGGCTGGCGGCCGGCGGCAGACTTGCTCGAGATCGGCGCTCCGGGCGCCTCCGGGTCGCGCCTGATCTCCGTCAGCTACGAAGGCGAATCGCTGACGGGGTCGGGCCTGACCGCGATCTACGTCCAGATGTTCAGGAGCTGAGTCCGGCCTGTTCGGCCGATTCGCGCAGCGCCGCGGCGACGGACTCGACCGTGAACCGCACCGCGTCGGTGGGATAGGGCCGGGGCTGCGGCTCGACCTTGACCAGACAAGCGGCGCCGCCCTTGGGCGCCAGCCGGAGGTAGTAGATCTGCGAGAAGGCCTCGTCGGCGCTGACCACCTTGAGCAGCCAGGAGTCCTCGGCGCGGAAGGCCTCCTTCACTTCACCGACCCGGCCCGCGGCGCGGAAGCTGCGGCCGACCAGCCCGGGCACGGCCTCGGCGTTCAGGGGGAGATCGAGGTGCACGCAGTGCATGTTCTGCTCCGTGATGATGCGGGGGGCCGGTCCGCCTTCGCGGAGCCTGGCGACCACCCGGTAGATGCTGCGCCCTTCCTCGAGCCACTTCTGCTCGTAGCGGGTGCGGAAGGGGCGCTCGGGGTCGGTCTCGAGCGGGGTGAGTTCGAAGCGGCCGTCGCCGGAGAGGAAGTCGTGGGCCTCGGTCGCGTACCAGTCCTGGTCGGTGACCAGCTCGAAGCAGGCCCCCGGCTTGAGCACCATGGCCAAGGAGGCGGCGAAGCGCGGACTGCTGACCCGGTGCTTGGCGTGCTTCTCCTTCGGCCACGGCATCGGGAACTGCATCAGCACGTGTTCCAGCGAGGCCGGCGCGAACAGCTCGCGCAGCAGGTAGCGGGCGTCGCCGCGCACCAGGCGCAGGTTGGGGATCTGGGCGCGCTCGAAGTCGCGCGCGGCGCGGGCGACGCACTCGGGCGGCTGCTCGATGCCGACCAGGTTCCAGTCCGGGCGCTGCCCGGCCCACCAGCCGAGGTACTCGCCGCCGCCGAAGCCGACCTCCAGGGCCAGGGGCGCAGGCCGGCCGAAGATCGCCTCCCAGTCGAGCGGGAAGCGCTCGGACTGCTGGGCAGGCACCAGGAACTGGGCCAGAGAGGTCGGACGAGGGCGCATGGACTCCGCATTCTCGCGGCGCTCCGGAGGCCTGAAAAGGGCTTCCGGCGGCTTCTGCTCCAATTTGACCTTCCTGGCGGCCGATTCATGCCGTAGACTTCCCCCGACCCCATGTCGCTCCGCGTCGCCGTCCTGTTCGCCGTCCTGCTGCTGCTGTTCCCCGGCAGCGCCTGGGCCGGCGGCTTCGCCGCCAGCTGCGATCCGAGCAGCTGCTGCTGCGAACGCGCGGCCCCGGCGCAAGGTCCGGCCCTGTCCCGCGCCTGCTGCTGCGAGGCCCAGCCGGCCAGCGAGCTGCCGCCGCAACCGCCGAACCCGGAGCGGCTGTGCAGTCCGGGCCCGGAGCTGCCGCAGCCTCAGGCGCTGCCCGCGCCGGAGATGCCGGCGCCGGCCATGGCGCCGCTGCGCGAGCTGCTGGTGCCCGCGGCCGAGCCCCGGCCGCCGCCGAGGCCCCTGTTCCTGCTGCACGCGGCCTTCCTCTGCTGATCCGTCGAGCGGACCGGATTTCCCCGGGACCGGTCCGTCGCTCCGTTCTGCCCGAAACGGACCCCAGACGAATCATGCAGAGGAATCAACATGGAACGCACGATCCTGCTCGCCGGCGCGCTGTTGCTCGCCGTCGGTTGTAGCGCCCCGCCGCCGGCGGTCTACGCCCAGCGCCTCGAGGACTGGCATTCGCAGCAGGGGCGGTTCCTGCCGCCGTCCGTCGCCCCCGCGCTGAGCCCGCAGCCCGACCTGGCGGAGCTGTGGACCGCCGCCCAGAGCAGCAACCCCGGCCTGCGCGCCGCCTTCCAGGCCTGGCGGGGAGCGCTCGAGGCGGTCGAGGTGGCGAGCTCCCTACCCAACCCGCAGCTGAGCCTGGGGGCCTACCTGGCCGAGGTCGAGACCCGCACCGGCCCGATGCAGGGCAGGATCGGCCTGTCCCAGGCCTTCCCGTGGTTCGGCACGCTCGCCGCGGCCGGTGACCAGGCCTCCGCCGCAGCGGAAGCCGCGCGTGAGGACTTCGAGGCGGCGCGGACCCGCCTTCGCGCCGAACTCGCCGCAGCCTGGTTCGAGCTCCACTACCTGCGGGCGGCGGTCGAGACCACCCGCGGCCACCTCGAGTTGCTGCGGCACCTCGAGGCGGTCTCCCGCAGCCGCTACGAGACCGGCCGCGGAGAGCACGCCGACCTGATCCGGGCCCAGGTGGAGCTGGGCAAAGCAGAGGACCGCCTGCGGACCCTCCGCGACCTCAAGCAACCCTTCGTCGAACGGGTCAACGCCGCGATCGGCCGCCCGGCCGGCTCGAGCTTGGACTGGCCGGAGGCGACGCTACCGCCGGCCCCCGCCCTGCCCGCTGGTCTCGCCGCCGGCCTGGCCCGCTCCAGTCCGGAGCTGCGCGCCCTGGCCGCCCGCGCCGAGGCCGCCCGGCACGGCACCATCCTCGCCGAGAAGCGCTACT
>CAZXTO010000065.1:0-13219 GCA_964643675.1 uncultured Planctomycetales bacterium | reverse complement strand
CGGTCGGGCGCCTGCTCGTTCCCGGCGAACAGCTGGTATCGGCGGCGGACGCCCCGCTCCGGCGTCCGTCCGGCTCAGGGCTCGGTCAGCTCGCCGCGCAGGTCGAGCTGGACCCGGTAGCGGATCTGCTTGGGGTCGAGGCCGCGCGAGAACAGGTAGAACAGCTTGGTCAGTGCCGCCTCGACCGTCATGTCGTGGCCGCAGACCACGCCGGCCTCGAGCAGGGCGCGGCCGTTGGCGTAGAGCTGCAGGTCGGCCGAGCCGTACAGCGGCTGCGGCACCGCCACCACGACCACGCCGCGGTCGCGGGCGTCCCGCAGCGCCTTGAGCAGGGCCGGGTCGGTCGGGGCGTTGCCGGCGCCGAAGCACTCCAGCACCAGGCCCTGGGTGGGGGGCGCCAGCAGGGCCTCGACGAAGCTGGGCCGCATGCCGGGGAAGACCCGGAAGGCGCCGACCGTGGTCTCGCCGATCTCGCACACCTTGAGCTCGCGCGCCGGGTCGGGCAGCGGCCGCAGGCGGCGCTCGGCGAGCTCGAAGTCGATGCCGACCTCGCCCAGCGGCGGGTGGTCGGGGGTGGCGAAGGCGTCGAAGCCCTCGGTGTGGATCTTGGTGGTGCGGTTGCCGCGCAGCAGCTGGTTGTCGAAGAAGACGCACACCTCGGCGATGCGGTCGCTGAAGCGCCCCAGCATGAGCAGCGCCGTCAGCAGGTTGTCCATCGCGTCGTTGCGGGTCTCGCTGAGCGGGATCTGCGAGCCCGTCAGGAACACCGGCTTGCCGAGGCCGCGCAGCATGAAGCTCAGCGCCGAGGCCGTGTAGGCCATGGTGTCGGTGCCGTGCACGACCAGGAAGCCGTCGTAGTCCTCGTAGGCGGCGTGGATGTCGCGGGCGATGCGCGACCAGTCGGCCGGCTGCATGTCGGAGCTGTCCAGCAGCGGGTCGTACTGCTGGATGTCCCAGGCCGGGACCTCGGGCTCCTGGAACACCGGCAGGCGCCGCATCATCTTGTCCAGGAAGCCCGGGATCGGCTGGTAGCCGCCGCCCGGGGACCTGCCCATGCCGACCGTGCCGCCGGTGTAGAGGATGAGGACGCGCTTCATCGGAGGGGCATGATATTCGGGGGACCAGGGTGACCATAGCGGGATACTCTTCAGGGATCCGTGCCCATCCCCGCCCAAGCCGCCGGCCGCCACCCGATCTCGGGGCAGTCGGTCGCCGAAGAGATCGTGAACAGCGTGACCCACGGTCTCGGCGTCCTGCTCGGGGTGGCCGCCACCGTCCTGCTAGTGGTCTTCTCGGCCCTCTATCGCGACGCGGCGCTGATCACCGCCAACGCCATCTTCGGCGCCACCGTGGTGGTGCTCTACCTGGCCTCCACGCTCTACCACAGCGTGCGCAGCGAGCGCTGGAAGCGGCGCCTGCAGGTGCTGGACCACATCGCGATCTACCTGCTGATCGCCGGCACCTACACCCCCTTCGCCCTCGGCCCGATGCGCGGCGGCACCGGCACCCTGATGCTGGTGGCGGTCTGGGTGCTGGCCTTCGTCGGCAGCGTGCGGGAGATCCGGGGCGGCTCGGGCTCTGACCTGGGAGCGGTGCTGCTCTACCTGGGCATGGGCTGGATGGCGGTGCTCGCCTTCCCGACCCTGCGCGAGGCGCTGCCGCTGTCGGCCCTGGTGTGGCTGATCTGCGGCGGCACCGCCTACACCGCCGGCACCGCCTTCTTCCTGTGGCAGCGGCTGCCCTTCCACCACTCGATCTGGCACCTGTTCGTGCTCGGCGGCACGATCAGCCACTTCTTCGCCATCCTGTCCTTCGTGCACCCGGCCATGGCGAGCTAGCGCCGCTCCGGCGCGCGCGCTCAGGCGGTGGCGGTCTTCCAGCCGACCAGGTAGGCGATCCAGGCCTCTTCGTTCTCGGCCGAGGGGGTCTTCTGGAAGTCGCCGTCGCCCTCGCCGTCCTCGTCGCTGCCCTCCCAGTAGACGTCGACCTGCTCGAAGCCCGCCTCGCTCAGGAGGTCGCGCAGCTCGGTCAGGTGCCACACGCGCCAGTCGTACTCGAAGGCCTTCTCCAGCCGGGTGCCGTCGTGGAAGTCGAAGTGGATCCAGCAGCGGATGTCGCCGGTGATGGCGTCCATGGCCTCGGTCTCCCAGACGTAGTCGAAGCCGTCCTGCTCGCGCTCCTCCTCGCAGGCGATCTGGGCGTCGGGGCCGCCCTGCAGGTCGAGCACGAAGGCGCCGTCGGCGTTGAGCGCCTTGCGCGCGCGCTTGAAGTAGCGCAGCAGGGTCGGCCGGTCCTTGAAGCCCCAGTAGGAGAAGTTGAAGGCGGTCAGGACGTCGGCCTTCGGGGTCTTGGCCGTGAGCACGTTCTCGAGCCGCTGGTCGATCCGCTCCGCGGCTTCCCCGATCGGCTTCAGGTGGCGCTCCAGGCCGTACTCCAGCGGCTCGGGGTCGAGGTCCAGGCAGACGGCGGTGCGCTCGGCGTGGCTCTGGACCCAGAGGCCGGCCAGCTTGCAGGTGCCGGCGAAGTCCTCGCGCAGGACCATCGGCGCGGGGCGGTGCTCCTCCTCGAAGATCCGGAGCAGGAAATCGAGGTCCGCGTCCGGGTCGTAGACCGACTCCTCGTAGAGGGCGTAGCGGTCGGCGTTGGCGAGGGTCCACTTGGGCGCCTTGCCGCGCTGCTTCTTGCGCCGTTTCTTGGCCATGGCCGGGCCAACCTAGGGAACCCGGGGCCGCGGGGCAAGCGCGGAGCCCGGCGGCGGGAGCTCCGGGAGCCGGGCGCGGCCTAGGCCGGCCGCTCCGGCAGCGGGAAGCGCAGGATCACCGAGGCCGGGCAGGGCGGGTACTCCATCATCACGCGGAAGGTGACGAAGTCCTCCGGGTCCCACTTCATGCGCCGGTGCACCGCCTCGCACATGTCCGGGTAGCGCGGGACCAGGGGAGAGGCGATGGCGTTCAGCCCGCCGCCGATCTCCTGGACCTTCTCCGAGACCGGCAGGCTCTCGTGTTCCCGGCGGGTGCCAGGGAGGGCGCTGCCGCCGAGCATGCGGCCGACCAACATGACCTCGGGCCGGCGCTCGGGGACCAGGTCGCGGTGCATGACCATGTCGAACTGCAGGTTCTCGACCGGCGCGTTCATGATGCTGTTGAACTCGCCGTGGGCGTCCTCGGGGGTGGCGTAGCGGGGCACCACCGCGGTGTAGCCGGTCGCGTAGAACACGTCGGCCTGGCCGGTGTTGCCGACCGGACCCTCGTCGAGCTCGTAGACCACGCCCTTGGGGACCTCGACCTCGCGGATCTTCGGGATCGGGTCCGAGCAGAAGGAGGAGAGCAGCTTGGGCCCGGCCGAGTCCTGGTAGGCCGGGTCGATCGCGATCTCGGGCGGGAGCGGGATCTTCTCGCCAGCGTCGTTGACGAGCTGGCGCTGGATCAGCGGCCAGGTCGCGTCGGGCCGGAAGCGGCGCACCCGCACCATGCCGGTCAGGAAGACCGCGTCGGCCTTGTCCGGCTGGTCGGCGTTGGGGGCGAGGAAGAAGGTGGTGAGCCGGGTGCGGGCGTGGATGCCCCAGATGCCGCAGTTGCCGCGGAAGGCGAGCTTGCGGCTGACCTCGAGCGGGCGCGACTGCAGGCCGCCCTCGGCCAGGCTGTCGAGCATCAGCTCCAGGGTGCCGCGGTCGCCGGCGTGGGCGCGGACCATGGTCTCGAAGTCCGCCATCGCCTGCCGCGTCTGGTCGACGCTGCCCTGGGGGGCGCCGGCGCCGCGCAGAGCGCGCAGCAGGATGTCCAAGCCGCCGGTGCCGGGGAGGTGGGGGTAGGCGGAGTAGGGGTCGCTCGACTGGATGATCTTGCTGATCTTCCAGGTCAGGTTCTTGTTCAGGCCGAAGTTGCGGGCCACCTCCTGCGGGACCGAGGGGTCGGCGCGGACGGAGGCGAGCAGCTCGGTGAGCGCGCCCCGCAGCTGCTGGAAGCTGCGTTCGTAATCCTCCTGGAAGGAGGAGCTTCGGACGGTCTGGCGTAGGGATTCCACGACGGAACGGGTGGCTCGATGGGGCCGCCCATTATGGGGAGAGCGGGGTGGGGAGCGAAGCCCGGTTCCGGAATCCTACCAGATTTTTCCCCAGGGAAACTGCCAAAGAAGTTAAATGCGGTTATCCTGGGGACAACCTCAACCCCGCACAACATGCTGAAGCTTACCCCCTGCATCCTCGCCGCGGCCGCCCTGGCTGCCCCGCTCACTGCCCAGAACCAGATCTTCGCCGATGAATTCAACGACGGCGTGATCGGCCCCGGCTGGGTCGTCGAGTTCAATCCGCTCCAGTTCTGGGACGTCTACGAGTCGGGGGACCACCTCCAGTTCAACGGCCTCACCGCTCCGTTCGGCGCCTACTTCGAGCAGTTCAAGCTGACCCACGCCTTCACGCCGACCTCCGGCGCCTTCTCGCTGGATTTCGCCATGGAGTGGACGGATCCGGCCGGCCTCGGCGTCGGCTCCGGCACCGACTCGGTCTGGATCCAGCTGCTGGACTCCAACCTGAACCCGGTGGTCAGCTTCATGCTCGACGACCAGAACACCGCCGGCGGCGGCCAGTTCGTGATCGACGGCTTCACCCAGGCCACCATTCCTGGTCTCGCCGCTCCGGGTGACGCGGTCATCAACCTGACCCGCGACGCCAACGGCCTGGTGAGCTACTCGGTCACCGAGCAGGGCAACACCCACACCGGCAACGTCGGCGTGACCCTGGGCACCGTCGAGTTCGTGCGCACCTACATCGAGCACAACACCATCTGCGGTCCTTGCGGCCCCTTCATCGGCCCGTGCTGGATCGACTACATCCGCCTCGACGGCGGCCCGACCGGTCCGCAGCTGAGCGTCTCCGGCCTGGTGGCTGGCGGCAACGTGACCGTCTCCGTCTCCGGCGCCACCGCTGGCGGCGGTGTCCGCCACGGCTACTCGCTCAACGGCGCCGGCCCGACCACCACCCCCTACGGCGACCTGCTGCTGAGCCCGCCCTACACCGAGCTGCCGGTGATGATCGCTGACGGCACCGGTTCCGCGAGCTTCTCCGGCCCGGTCCCCGCGGGAACCACCGGCCTGACGGTCTGGTTCCACGCCTTCGATCTCGCCAGCGCCGCCTTCTCCAACGGCCTGAGCGAAGTCATCGGCTGAGCTTTTGAGAGAGGGATGAAACCAGGCGCGCCCTCCTAGGACGCCCGACCGGCGGACGGAGGCCTCACGGTCTTCGTCCGCCACCTCCCGATCTCTCCCCGTCCTCCGGACCCTGTCCTCTCGATCGATCCCGTCCTCGCCATTTGCCCGAGTCAACCATGCTTCGCTCCCTCCGCACTCCGTTCGCCTGCCTGATCCTGGCCTGCGGCCTGGCCGCTCCGGCCGCCGCCCAGACCGGCACCCTGGACCAACAGAGCCCGTTCCACAACGTCGGCTACAACGGCGCCCTGTCCAGCCTGGTCTGGCAGCAGACCATCTGGGTCGGCGTCCCCGGCTTCCTGGAAGGCTTCGAGATCGAGCTCAACAGCACGATGCCCAACGACACCATCGAGATCTCGGTGATGGCCGGCGAAGCCTGGAACGTCTCCACCCCGGTGTGGAGCGGCCTGGTGACCAACGGGGTCTACACCAACACCTACCACCGCGTCTTCGTCGACGTCAGCTCGGCCAACCTGAACCTGGGGGTGGGCGACGCCTTCACCATCCAGCTGAAGGGCACCGGCGGCATGATGGGCTTCCGCGGCCAGACCTCGCAGCCCTACGTCGGCGACTTCTACCTCAACGGGGTGATCGACAACACCGACCTGGGCTTCAACACCTACATGCTGAGCAGCCCGGGGCCGACGCTCTCGGTCAGCAACCTGGTCGCCGGCCAGGTCGCCGTGCTCGCGGTCGACTACGCCACCCCGAACAACGCGGTCCTGGCCGGCTACTCCCGCTTCGGCGGCGGCCCGACCCCGACCGCCTTCGGCGATCTGCTGCTGACCCCGCCGTACGTGCAGCTGCCGCCGATCGCCACCGACGCTCTCGGTCACGGGTCCATCAGCGGCCCGATCCCGCCCGCCCTCGGCGGAACTTCCATCTGGTTCCACGCCCTCGACGTCGCCACCAGCACCCTGACGAATGGCCTCGCCGAGATCGTGGGCTGACCTTCCCCTCCGAACCCCACTCTCCATGAAGAACTTCCGAATCCCCGCGATCTCCCTGGTCGCGATCGCCCTCTCGGGCACCGCGCTGGCCCAGAACCCCTGGACCAACCTGCCCACCTCCTTCCAGACCGCCGATGGCTACGTCGACGACTTCGAGAGCTACGCCGGCAGCGTCCCCGCCCACATGGGCGTGCACGCGCTCGACGCGATCAGCTACGTCGCCGACCCCGAGGCCTGGTGCAACATCGGCCAGCTCGCCGCCTGCCTCTCCGCGAGCAGCGGCTTGAGCTGCCTCGAGATGGGGCTCGATCCCGCCTCGAGCAACTACCACGACGTGCTGAACGGCCTCGTCATCGGCCTCGACGGCACCAGCGCCGGCGCCGACCTGTGGCTGGACTTCCAGGCCATCGACCACGGCGACGAGACCGACACCTGGGACGGCGTCTGGGTCTCCGACGACGGCACCAACTGGTACCAAGCCAGCGGCTGGAGCGCCGCCGGCAGCAGCGCCTGGGCGCACGTCTCCGACTTCAACATCAGCAACACCGGCGCCAGCACCGCGGGCCAGTTCTACCTGCTGTTCGCGCAGGACGACAACTTCCCGTACGGCTACCTGGACGGCATCGGCGTCGACGACATCAACGTCGACACCACCCCGCCGCCGCCGCCGGCGATCCTGCACACCGAGGTCAACCCGGCCAACGGCCACACCTACCACCTGCTCGAGGTCTCCAAGTGGAGCGAGGCGGAAGCCGCCGCGGTCCTCTACGGCGGCCACCTCGCCTCGATCGCCGATCAGGCCGAGCACGACTGGGTCGCGCAGACCTTCGGCAACTGGGGCGGCGTGCAGCGTTCGCTCTGGATCGGCCTGACCGACGAGGCCCTCGAAGGCACCTTCGTGTGGACCGACGGCACGCCCTTCAGCTACACCAACTGGGCCAACGGCGAGCCGAACAACTCGACCGCCAACGACCCGAACGGTGAGGACTACGTGTTCCTGTACCCGGGCGGCGGCAAGTGGAACGACCTGCACGACACCGACACTTCGGTCTGGTTCTCGAACCTGTGCGGCGTGGTCGAGATCTCCGGTCCGACCGGTCCGCAGATGAGCGTCACCGGCCTGGTCGCCGGCGGCAGCGTCACGATCGCGGTGACCGCCGCCACCCCGGCCAACCTGGTGCGTCACGGCTACTCGATGGTCGGCGCCGGCCCGGTCAGCACCGCCTTCGGCGACCTGCTGCTGAGCCCGCCCTACACCGAGCTGCCCGGCATCCTGACCGACGCCACCGGCAGCGGCAGCTTCACCGCTCCCGTCCCGCCCGGCACTACCGGCATCTCGGTCTGGTTCCATGGCTTCGACATGGGCTCCTTGAGCTTCACCAACGGGGTCGCGGCCGTCATCGGCTGATCCCGTCTGGACACACCCCCTGTCCTTCGATGGACCGGCGAGCTGCCCTCCCGTCCCGCCCCCCAAGGGCGGGAGGGTGGCCCGCCACCCTTCCTCGCTTCCGCCCCCCCCCCAACATCCGCCTTCGTCCCCGAACGATGCACCGACTCCCCGCCTTCCTCCTCGCCGCTGCGATCGCGACCCCGCTGACCGCGCAGAGCGCCTCCGATGACTTCAACCGCGCCAACAGCACCAACATGGGCCCCGATTGGGTCGAGGTCGACGGCGACACAGAGATCGACGGCAACCGCGGCAAGGCCAATTCCCCGTGGTGGACCGGCTGGATGCACCACGCCAGCCTGACCGGTCCCTACCAGGACGCGGTCCAGACCCTCGAGGTCTTCACCAACGGCGGCGGCGGCGACAGCGTCGCCCTGATGGCCGGCCTCGATCCGGCGAGCTGGGACTGCGTCTACGTCAAGCTGCAGGACAACGACGGCAACGGCCTGTTCGACCGCGTGTTCTTCTACCGCGGCGTCAACGGCGGTAGCTGGGGCGGCACGAGCGCCTTCTTCGACCTCGCCACCCAGACCGCCGACGCCGGCCTGACCCTGTCCTTCGCCAACAACGGCGACGAGGCGGTGCTGGACCTGGTCAACCACGCCACCGGCGCCACCGAGCAGTTCCGCGCCGGCGGCATCCTGGGGCACACCTACGGCCCGCCGACCGGCGTCAACGTCGGCATCGCCTACTTCGGCGACGGCTACTACGACGATTGGACCGGCAGCTTCGCGCCGGTCGGTCCCCAGCTCGCGGTCAGCAACCTGATCGCCGGCCAGAACGCCACCTTGAGCGTCACCCAGGCCACCCCGGCCGGCACCATCCTGGCCGGCTACTCGGTGGTCGGCGGCGGTCCGACCAGCACGGTCTACGGCGACCTGATGCTGACCCCGCCTTACACCCAGCTGCCGAGCCTGACCGCCGACGCCAACGGCGACGCCTCGCTCGCCGCCCCGGTGCCGGCCGGCACCAGCGGGGTGACGGTCTGGATCCACGCCCTGGATCTGGGAAGCGCCACCTTCACCAACGCGCTTTCCGAGGTGATCGGGTAGATCGGAGGGGATCTGTTCGATGACCTGGGCCCTCCTGACGGGGGGCCCATTTTCTTTGCGGTGGCAAAGAGATGGGCGAGGCAGGCCGGAGCCCACCTCGCCCGGGAAACGGGGATGGAATCAGGGGATCAGGACGCGGTCGATGACGTGCACGACGCCATTGCGCGCTTCCAGGTCCGCCTGGAGCACGCGGGCCTCGCCCACCCGGACCTCGCCGTCGACGAAGCGGATCGGCAGGCCGGAGCCCTGCAGGGTGTCGGCGCGGCCGGCGCTGAGGGCGGCGCCGAGCATCTGCTTGCCGGCCACCACGTGGTACTGGAGGACCGCCTGCAGCTTGGCCTTGTTCTCCGGCTTCAGCAGGGAGGCGACGGTGCCCTCGGGCAGGGCGGCGAAGGCCTCGTCGGTGGGGGCGAAGACGGTGAAGGGGCCGTCGCCTTGCAGAGCCTCGACCAGGCCGGCGGCCTGGAGCGCCGCCGCGAGGGTGGTGAAGCCGCCGTTCTCGACCGCCAGGCCGACCAGGTCGGCGGTGGTCGGGAGCACCACGCGGTCGATGACGTGGATCACGCCGTTGCTGCAGGCCAGGTCGGCCGCCAGGACCTTGGCGCCGGCGACGCGGACCCCATCCTGGGCCGCGATCGGGAGGCGCTGTCCCTGCAGGCTGGTCAGCCACGGCGAGCTGGCGACGCGGTCGGCCTCGTAATCGCCGGCGACGACGTGGAACTTCAGGATCGCTTGGAGCAGCGGGCGGTTGGCCGGCTCGAGCAAGGTCTGGACGGTGCCCTCGGGCAGGGCGGCGAAGGCCTCGTCGGTGGGGGCGAAGACGGTGAAGGGGCCGTCGCCCTGGAGGGCGCCGATCAGGTCGGCCGCCTCGAGGGCAGCGGCGAGGGTCTGGAAGTTCCCGGCCGCGACGGCCGTGCTGACGATGTCCTTCGGGCCGTTCTCGGGGCCCTTTGAGGCGCAGGAATCATCCGCCGGGGAGCCGGCGAGCAGGGGAAGGAGCAGGAAGGCGCTTTTCATCGAATCGTTCCTCAGGGTGGCAAGCGGCGCGACGGATTGCCGCGCCGGACGGCTTGTCCTTAGGAGGCGATTCGCGTGTGTCTAAGAAAAATTCAGGACAAATATTCAGATCCTGACGCCCAGGCCTTCAAATCGGCCAGGTCCTCCAGGTAGGTGACCCCTTGGACCCCGCGGCGGCTGCCGCGCGCGCCCGCACCACCCACGAGCAGCGGCACCTCCTCGGCCAGCTCCCGCCGGAGCTCGCGGATGCGGCGGTCGGTGTCCACGCCGCCGCTGGAGAGGGGCACGCTCAGCGCCACCACCACCCCGGCGCCGGCGCCGCCTGCGGCCTGGTGCTCGGCGGTCGCGGCCCGGGCAGCTTCGGTGAGCTCGGCCAGCGGCAGGTCCGGACCCAGCACCTGGACCGGGTAGCCCAGCTCGGCGAGCACCAGCGCCGCCATCAGCATGCCCAGGGCGTGGCGCTCCTCGGGCAGGGTGGCGCACAGGCAACGCGCGCGGCCGTCCTGCGGGGGAGCGGCCGCCAGCCGTTCGAGCAGGAAGGCCTGCGCCACTCCCGAGGCCAGGTGCTCGTGCCGCACCCCCAGGCTGCCATCGGCCCAGGCCTCCCCCAGGCGTCGCAGGAAGGGGGCGAGGATCTCGCTCAGCCAGGGCTTCGCGCCGTGGGCGGCGTGGCTGCGCTCCAGGCAGCGCCGGAGGGCGAGGGGATCGAGATCGTGGGCCGCGTCGAGCAGCTCCTCCACCCAGGGCTGGCCCCCTTCGGTGGTCCTCGCCTGGCAGCTCTGGAGCAGGGCTTCGAGTCCGGCCGGATCGAGCGCCAGCAGCTTGCCGGGCCGGAAGCCGCGGGCCAGGCCCTCGGCCACGCGTCGCAGCCAGCAGACCTGCTCCTCGGAGAAGCGTCGGTGCCCGGAGGGCAGACGCACCGGCTCCGGTTTCCCGTAGCGACGCTCCCACACCCTCAAGGTGTCGGGACTGATCCCGGTCTCGCGGGCGGCGGCGCCCACGGAGTACCAGCGAGCTTGGGTGGAATCCTCCATTTGACCAGATAAAAATATGAACTGCTGGCGAGGTCGATTCCAGTCCTCTCCCTGGAAATTTGCGATTTCCTTCTGCTAGGGTGGGGTGTTCCTTCGATGTCCGCCTTTCTTCTGCTCCTGGCCGTTCCGGCCCTCGCGCTCGCCGCCTATGTGCTCGGGGCCTGGCTCCTGAGCCGGCTCCTGCCGGTCCCCGACGCAACCGGGGCCGCTCCGGCCGCCCCCCGTTCGGGCGCCGGGGACCTGGCAGCGGGGGATCGGCTCGGGCGGGAGCTGAAGCTGCTGAAGCGCCGCATCCTGGACCAGGTCCTGCGCCACCCCGGTCGCTACAGCCTGGAGCAGATCAGTCGCCGCCTGGCCTGGCTGCCGGGCGCCGAGACCGAGCTCGAGGCCTCCTTCCTGCGCCGCGACCAGCAGCTCCGGCTCAGCATGGGTCGGGCGATGTGCCGACGCCTGCTGGAGGAGCGGCGGCTGGCCGAGGCCGACGGCCGCCTCTACCCGGCCGACGATCCGCCGGCGGTCGCCAGCAGGCTCCGGCCCGCCCCGGACCCCGGCCGGCTCCGGGTGGCCCTGCCCCTGCCCGGCGAGGATGCCGAGCCGATCCGGCTTCCTGGGTCAAGGCTACATGAGGGATCGCCATGCAACTGATCTTGTTGCTGTCCTGCCTCTGAACGGTCAGCCACTCGAAGCCCACTATCCCTGCGATTTCGTGTCATCTATCGCAGCTGCTTCCCTCCTTGTGCTGTGATTCTTGGCTTCATCGGGCCTCCATGCTCGGATGTTGTGTCGAGCGGAGCTTGTCGGGTACATCTTGCGGCACTCTGGAGGGTTCTTGTCACGTTCTGTTCCCAGTGGTGCCTCCAGGAGGGAAGGTGGGTTCGCTTGAAGGGTCAAGGGACTCCACTGGGAGATCACAGCACCATGAACAAGGCACTCAGGCCCTTCCTTTCTTCTTGCGCAATCGCGTTTCTAGTCCTCGGCCTTACCCTTGGACTCACTTCTCAGCAATCGTGGTCAGTGGATGAGATCTTGACACTGACGCCAGAGGAGAAGGAAATCCTAAGCCATATGGAACTCGTCTTCCTCGATGATGGGAATGGGAACCTCTTGAAGACGATTCGCATCCAGGGAGTGAACGTCCAGGTTGTCAATGGTTTAGGTGCCACCAATGGGAACCCAGCCAATCCCAGTTCTGTCGATCCTGGTCTGGTTGTCGTGAATGGCCTGGGGAACTTGATCGTTGGCTATCAGGAACTTGGCGCGGGCCAGAACAACAGGACTGGATCTCATAACCTGATAGGTGGTTCATTCCAGCAGTACAGATCGTTTGGGGGATTGGCGGTCGGAAGGGGGAATGAACTCCAGGGAGCATATGCAGCTGTCGCAGGTGGCGAGAACAACTCGGCCCTGGGGGACTATGCCTCTGTCTCCGGTGGCGCCTGGAATGACGCTCTCGGGCCTTGGGCCTCAATCTCAGGAGGGGTGGGCAACGATGCTGAGGGTGATTGGTCCTCTATTCTTGGCGGTGATAGCAATACTGCGTCTGGTGGACACTCAACGGTTGCCGGAGGCATGTTCGGGGAAGCGAGTGGCAACAGCGCAGCAGTGTGCGGTGGTCAATCGAATGAAGCGATCGCGAGCTATTCAACCGTGTCTGGAGGGCGGTTTCGGGATGCTCCGGATCTTTTTGACTGGTCCGCTGGTCACTTCTGGGCGGATGACTAGGTGGGGTGATTGAAGGCGTTTCCTTTGATCAGGGTGGTCCTACCTTGCGGAGTACCACTTCGGTTGTTGGCTAGTTCGCCCAAGTCGATGCCTGGTAAGACCTACGGCCCCAATCCCCGCTAGAGGCTAGCCTGCATATGACCGCGGCGCCTAGGCTGCAGTCGTGTTCGCGCTGCGACTGACCCTGCTGCTCTCCTGCCTCGGCCTCCAGGACCCGGAGCCGCCGGTCCCGCCCAACATCGTGCTGATCCTGGCGGACGACCTCGGGATCGGCGACCCGGGCTGCTACAACCCGAACTCGCGCGTCCCGACGCCGCATCTGGACCAGCTCGCCCGCGAGGGCATGCGCTTCCACGACGCCCACTCGCCGTCGGCGGTGTGCTCGCCGACCCGCTACGCGCTGCTGACCGGGCGCTACGCCTGGCGCACCCGCTTGAAGAGCGGGGTCCTCTGGGGCGGCGACCGCATGCTGATCCCGGACGATCAACCCACCCTCGCCAGCCTCTTGAAGCAGGCCGGTTACGCCACCGCGGTGATCGGCAAGTGGCACCTGGGCTTGGGGCGCTATGACTCCGAGCACCCGGAGCGGCAGGCCGACTTCACCCAGCCCTTCGCCAGCGGTCCGCACACGATCGGCTTCGACGAGGTATTCGTGCTGCCCGCTTCGCTGGACATTCCGCCGTACTTCTACGTCGAGGGTGACCGTGCGCGCGAGCGGCCGCGGCGCGAGGTCCGCGGCAGCGAGCTGCGGCGCAGCGGCGGCGGCGGCTTCTGGCGCGCCGGACCGGCCGAGCA
>CAZXTO010000064.1:0-13239 GCA_964643675.1 uncultured Planctomycetales bacterium | reverse complement strand
CCGGCACCGTCGGCGCCGCGCCGGAGCCGACCCGGGATTCGCAGGCGACGACCTCGATCGTGCCGCCGGCCCAGTCCAGCCGCGCCGCCAGGGCCTCGGCGCGCTGCCGGACCGCCTCGGCGGTCTGCCCCAGCGCGCGCAAGGCGGGGATGCGACGGAGCGCGCAGTCCTCGCCGAGGGCGTGCACGGCGAGGGTGGCCTCGAGCGCGGCCAGGATGCTCTTGTCGAGCCGCAGACAGCGGGTGAGCATGTCGCGGCGCAGGCGACCGACCAGCGGCGCGGCGCCGACGATCAGCCCGGCCTGCGGGCCGCCGAGCAGCTTGTCGCCGGAGAAGGTCACCAGGTCGCAGCCGGCGGCGAGTGCCGCGGCCACGGTCGGCTCTCCCGCCGCGCCCGGCAGCTCGGCGCCGACCAACACCCCGGAGCCGAGGTCGTAGACCAGGGGCACGCCGTGCTCCCGGCACAGCTGGGCCAGCTCGGTCACCGGCGGCTCGTGGGCGAAGCCCTCGATGCTGAAGTTGCTCGGGTGGGCCTTGAACACGCAGGCCACCTCCGGGTCGGCCAGGGCGGCGGCGAAGTCCCGCAGGTGGACGCGGTTGGTGGTGCCGACCTCGACCATCTCGGCGCCGGCCGCGGCGACCACTTCGGGCATGCGGTAGCTGCCGCCGATCTCGACCAATTCATTGCGGGCCACCACGGCCTTGCGGCCGCGCGCCAAGGCGGACAAGGACAGCAGCACCGCGGCGGCGTTGTTGTTGACCGCCAGGCCGTCCTCGGTGCCGGTCAGGCTGGCGAGCAGGGCGCTGACCCGCGGCGCGCGACCGCCGCGGCCGCCGCTCTCGAGGTCGATCTCGACGGTGGCGTAGCGGGCCACCGCGGCGGCGGCGGCGACCGCCTCCTCGCACCACGGCGCGCGCCCGAGGTTGGTGTGCAGCACCACCCCGGTGGCGTTCACGGCGCCTTGGAGCTGCAGCGCCGGCAGCACCGCCAGGCGCTGTCCGACCTCGGCCCAGAAGGACTCGTCGAGCTCGCGCGACCGGCCGGCCAGGCAGTCCTGGCGCAGCGCGTCCAGGCTGGCCGTGAGGGCGGCGTGGAGGGCGCCGCGGCCATCGCGGTCGAGCCCGCGCCGCTCGCCCTGCTCGAGCAGCTGGTTCATCGGCGGGATCCGGGGAAGCTTCGGCGCGGCCATGGGAGCGCAACTTAGCCCGGCGCGGCGGCCGGCGCAGCGGTTGCCGGCCGGGAAGGCGGAAACCGGGGCGCGCAGTCCCTAGAATCCGGTCATGACGCAAGTGGGTCTGGCACCGCAATTCCGCTGGCGGCTACAGGTGGAGACCCCGGCGGAGCGGGACCGGCTGTGCCGCGAGCTGGAGCTCCACCCGCTGCCGGCCCAGTGCCTGGTGAACCGCGGCGGCGCCGACCCGGCGGTCGCCCGCGGCTTCCTCCGTCCCGGACTCGGCTCCCTGCCCGATCCCGAGCGCCTGCCCGACTTCGAAGCCGCCGCGGAGGCCTTCGAGCGGGTCCTCGAGAGCGGTCGGCCGGTGCTCATCCACGGCGACTACGACGTCGACGGGATGTGCGGCAGCGCCCTGCTGGAGCGGCTGCTGCGCCTGCTGGACCACCCGGTCGAGGTCTTCCTGCCGGATCGGGTCCGCGACGGCTATTCCTTCTCGGAGCGCAGCCTGGAGCGGATCCGGGAGCTCGAGCCGGGCCTGGTGGTCTCGGTGGACAACGGCACCACTGCGGTCGACTTCATCGGCCGCATCCGCCGCCTCGGCCCGGAGGTGGTGGTGGTCGACCACCACCCCGCCGGCCCGGAGCGCCCGCCGGTCACCGCCCTGGTCAATCCCTGGCTGGCCGAGGAGCAGACGCCGCCCTTCTTCCCCCACTTCTGCGGCACGGCGGTGGCCTACCTGCTGGCCTGGGGCCTGCTGCGTCGGCGCGCGGCGGACGGGCTGCCGGAGAGCCACCGGCGCTTCCTGATCGACGCCCTCGGCCTGGCGGCGGTGGCGACCATCGGCGACGTCATGCCCCTGCGCGGCCCCAACCGGGCGCTGGTCGCGGAGGGCCTGAAGACCCTCGGCAACCGCAGCTTCCCGGGCCTCACCGAGCTGCTGGCGGTGGCCGGCGTGCGCGGCGACGCCAGCGCCGAGGACGTGGCCTTCCGGGTCGGCCCGCGGCTGAACGCGGCCGGTCGCCTGTCGCAGACCGAGCTGGCCCTGGAGCTGCTGGCCACCGACGACCCGCGCCGCGGCCGGGCCCTGGCCCAGGAGCTGGACGCCCTCAACCTGGCGCGCCGGGAGCTCGAACAGCAGGAGTTGAAGGGGCTCGAGACCCAGGTCGAGCGGCAGCGCGAGCGCGGCGACCGGGTGCTCTTCGCCGGCCGGCCGGAGGCGGCCTTCGGCGTGCTCGGCATCGTCGCCAACCGCTTCCTGGACGCCACCGGCCTGCCCACCCTGGTGTGGGCCGAGTGCCAGCCCGGCCTGGCCCGGGGCAGCGCCCGCGCGCCCGAGGGGCAGGACCTGGTGCAGCTGCTGGACGGCGCCGCCGAGCACCTGCTGGGTTATGGCGGCCACGCCCGCGCCGCCGGCTTCCACTTCGATCCGGAGCGCGCGCCCGAGCTCGGCGAAGCCCTGCGGCGGGCCGCCGAAGGGCTGCCGGAGGCCGGCCCCCCCACCCTCGCGATCGACGCCGAGTTGAGCCCCTCGGAGCTCAGCCCGGCGGTGGTCGAACAGCTCGGTCGCCTGGCGCCCTTCGGCGAAGGCAACCCCGAGCCGGTGTTCCTGGCCGGCGGCATGACGGTGGCCACGGCCCGGACGATCGGCGACGGCAGCCACCTCGAGCTCGGCCTGGAGCGCAACGGTCACCTGGTGCGGGCGCTGGGCTGGCGCATGGCGGAGCGGCTGTCCACGCTGGCCGTCGGGGACCGGGTCGACGTGGCCTTCCGGGCCGGCTTCAACACCTTCCGCGGCCGGCGTTCGGTCGAGTGGACCCTGCAGGACCTGCGCACCTCTCCCTGATGGCGATCCCCCTCCTCCACCCCCTGACCCGGCTGATGAAGCGCGGCTACGACTGGATGCTGCGCTTCGCCGACAAGCCCTACGCCGAGAAGGCGCTGTTCGGGCTCAGCTTCGCCGAGGCCAGCTTCTTCCCGCTCCCGCCGGATCCCTTGCTGCTGGCGATGGGCGCCGGTCAGCCGAAGCGGGCGATGCGCTACGCCGTGGTGACCACGGTCTCCTCGGTGCTCGGGGCGATGCTCGGCTACGCCATCGGCGTCTTCCTGATGGACAGCGTCGGCACCTGGCTGCTCGACCTGTACGACGCCGACCGCCACGTCTGGGGCAAGATCGAGGCCTGGTACGAGGAGAACGGGGTCGTCGCCCTGCTGCTGGCCGCGATCACGCCGATCCCCTTCAAGGTCTTCACCATCGCCAGCGGCGCGATGGGCTTCGCCTTCCTGCCCTTCCTCGGCGCCTCGCTGGTCGGCCGCGGTCTGCGTTTCGGGGTCGAAGGGCTGCTGCTACGCTTCTTCGGGGCGCCCATCACCGCCTGGATCGAGAAGTGGTTCGACTGGGTGGCGATCGGCTTCACGGTGCTGCTCGTGGGCGGCTTCCTGGCGGTCAAGTACATCTGATGAGGAATCACGCGACCCGATGAGCGAGACGCAGCCTCCGGTCCTGCTGGTCGTCGACGGCACCGCGCTGGCCTTCCGCGCCTTCTTCGCCGTGCGCGGGCTGACCGACAGCCAGGGCCGGCCCTCGGGCGCGCTCTACGGCTACCTGTCCAGCCTGCTGCGGGTGCTCGACGAGCACCCGGCTGAACGGGTCGTGGTGGCCTGGGACCGGCCCGAGCCGACCTTCCGCCACCAGCTCTCGGCCGAGTACAAGGCCACCCGCGAGCGCATGGACGAGGACCTGGCGGCGCAGCTGCCGTGGATGCGCGAGGGCACCGAGCTGCTCGGCCTGGCCCAGCTCGAGCAGGCCGGCTTCGAGGCCGACGACATCCTGGCGACGCTGGCGGCGCGGGGCGCCGAGGCCGGGCTGCAGGTGAAGCTCTGCGCCGGCGACAAGGACCTGGCGCAGGTGGTCTCCGAGCGGGTGATCATGGTGCCGCCGCCGCGCCGCAACGAGTCCTCGGTGGTGCTCGGGCCGCCCGAGATCGAGGAGAAATTCGGGGTGCCTCCGTCCCAGATGGCCGAGTGGCAGGCGCTGGTCGGCGACAGCAGCGACAACGTCGCCGGCATGCCCGGGGTCGGGCCGAAGAAGGCGACGATCCTGCTGGGCAAGTACGGCTCGCTGGCGGCGGTGCTGGAGCGGGGTCCGCAGGAGGAGAAGGGCAAGCTGCGCGAGAACCTGGAGGCCTACGGCGACCAGGTGCGGGCGGCGCTCGAGCTGGTCACCCTGCGCACCGACATGGAGCTGGGGCCGCTCGAGGCGCTGGAGCGCGGCGAGCCCGACCTGGACGGCATCCGCGCCTTCTGCGACGAGCACAGCTTCGACTCGCTGATGGACCGCATGCTGGCCGGCGCCGAGCCCAGCGGCCCCTCCCCCGAGGAGGCCGCCGCGGCCCGCGACTACCGCCTGGTCGACACCCCGGAGAAGCTGCGCGAGCTGCGCGAGGGCCTGGCGGGTAGCGGTGGCTTCGCGGTCGACACCGAGACCACCGGCCTCGACCCGATGCGGGCGCTGCTGGTCGGGGTCAGCTTCAGCTGGCAGGACGAGATCGCCTGGTACCTGCCGATGAACCTGCAGCCGCCCCTGCAGGGGCCGAGCGGCGAAGCGCCGCTCGACTACCTGCTGCCGGTGCTGCAGGACGAGGCCGTCCCCAAGTACGGCCAGAACCTCAAGTACGACGCCCACATCCTGGCCCGCCACGGCGCCGAGGTCCGCGGCTGGGAGTTCGACACCATGGTGGCGCACTTCCTGGCCGACCCGCTGTCGCCGCACAACCTCGACGCCATGGCGCTGCGCTACCTGGGGCTGCGCAAGATCGCCACCGAGTCGCTGATCGGCAAGGGCAAGGAGCAGACCACGATGGACCTGCTGCCGGTCGAGGACGTGGCCCGCTACGCCTGCGAGGACGCCGACGCCACCTGGCGGCTGGTGGCGCCGCTGCGGGAGGCGCTGGCCGGCAGCGAGGAGGAGCGTCTGTTCCGCGAGGTCGAGATGCCGCTGGTCGACGTGCTGCGGCGCATGGAGGCCCAGGGCATCCGGGTCGACCGCGAGGGGCTGCGGGAGATGCAGAAGCGCCTGGAGAAGCGCGAGGCCGAGCTCGAGGGCCGGGTCCACGAGCTGGCCGGCGACGTCTTCAACCTCAACTCGCCCAAGCAGCTCGGGCCGGTGCTGTTCGAGAAGCTGAAGATCCAGGAGCAGGCCGGCATCAAGCGGGTGCGCAAGACCAAGACCGGCTACGCCACCTCGGCGCCGGCGCTGGAGCCCTATCACGGGGTGCCGATCGTCGACGCCTTGCTGGAGTACCGCCACCTGAGCAAGCTGCGCGGCACCTACGTCGAGGCGCTGCCGGGCTACGTGCACCCGGAGACCGGCTGCATCCACACCAGCTTCCACCAGGCGGTGGCCTCGACCGGCCGCTTGTCGAGCAGCGACCCGAACCTGCAGAACATCCCGATCCGCACCGAGGCCGGACGCGAGATCCGGCGCGCCTTCGTGCCGCGCGAGCCGGGCTGGGTGCTGGTCTCGGCCGACTACTCGCAGATCGAGCTGCGCATCGTCGCCCACCTGGCGGGCGACCCGGCGTTGGCGCAGGCCTTCCGCGACGGCGCCGACGTCCACACCCGCACTGCCGCGCTGGTGTTCGACGTGCCGCCGGACGAGGTCTCCCCCGAGATGCGCTCGCGCTCGAAGGCGATCAACTTCGGCATCCTCTACGGCATGGGCCCGGCCCGGCTCAGCCGCGAGCTGAAGATCAGCTTCGCCGAGGCCCGCAACTTCATCGACGCCTACTTCGAGGCCCTGCCCGGGGTCCGCAGCTGGCTCGACGCCACCCTCGAGCGCGCCCGCGAGGAGGGCGAGGTGCGCACCTTGCTCGGCCGCCGCCGGCCGGTGCCGGAGCTGAAGTCGGAGGACGCCCGGGTGCGCGCCTCGGCCGAGAACGTGGCCGTCAACACGCCGGTCCAGGGCTCCGCCGCCGACCTGATCAAGGTCGCCATGATCCGGCTCGACCAGCGGCTGCGGCGGGAGGGCCTGGAGGCCCGCATGCTGCTGCAGGTCCACGACGAGCTGGTGTTCGACTGTCCCGAGGCCGAGCTGGCGCCGCTGCAGGCCTTGGTGCGCGAGGAGATGGAGGGCGTGTGGCCGCTGGACGTCCCGCTCCAGGTCGAGATCGGCCACGGCTCCGACTGGGCGAGCGCGCACTGATGGACGTCCCGATCCTGCTCACCGCGGGCCTGATCCTGATCGGGGGCTCCCTGTGCGGTGCGCTGGCCCGGTGGATGCGGCTGCCGACCCTGACCGGCTATCTCGCGGCCGGCATCCTGCTCGGTCACCAGGGCCTCGACCAGCTGCCGCTGGAGCACGTCGAGCTGATGAGCGGCCCGGTCAACGACCTAGCGATGGCGTTGGTGCTGTTCGTGCTCGGCGGGCAGTTCCGGATCACGCGGCTGAAGCCGATCCTGCGCCGGATCCTGGTGCTGAGCTCGGTCGAGTCGGCGCTCAGCTTCGGCATCGTCACGCTGCTGGCGCTGCCGGTGCTGGGCTCGCTGCCCGGTTCGATCCTGCTCGGCGTGATGGCGGTCGCGGTCGCCCCCGCCACCACCCTGCTGGTGCTGCGCGAATACGACGCCAACGGGCCGACCACGGACTCGATCAAGCTGCTGACCGCCCTGTCGAACATCTGGGCGGTGTTCTTCTTCGAGGTCGCGCTGCTGTTCCTGCTGTGGCTCTCCGGCGGCGCCGAGGCCGGCCCGAGCGAGGTGCTGTGGGACATCGGCGGGGCGCTGTTGTTCGGCCTGCTGGCCGGCCACGCCCTGATCCTGATGCAGGAGAAGGTCGGCCACGGCAGCTACTCGCTGCCGCTGCTGACGGTGCTGTTGATCACCATCGGCGTCTGCAAGCTGACCGAGGTGCCGCACATGCTGGCCTTCCTGGCCACCGGCGCGGTGGTGGTGAACCGCTCGCGCTACTTCGAGCCGATCACCAAGAGCATGGACCTGTTCGCGCAGCCGGCCTACGTGGCCTTCTTCGTGCTCAGCGGCCTGCACCTGGACTTCCACCTGCTGGCGGAGAATTGGCTCGCGGTCGGCCTCTACGTGATGGGACGCACCATCGGCAAGGTGCTCGGCGCGCGCCTGGGCCTGTGGGCCGCCGGCATGCACGCCGGCAACCTGGCCGACCGGCCCTCGCCGCCGCTCGGGCTGGGCCTGCTGTGCCAGGCCGGCGCGGCCATCGCCCTGGCCCAGGTCGCGCGCGGCTACGACCCCGCCCTCGGCGAGCAGCTCCTGAACATCATCCTCGGCGCGGTTGTGCTGTTCGAGCTGATCGGTCCGGTGCTGGTGAAGCACGTCGCGGTCGCCGCCGGCGAGGTCAGCATCGGCCACCTGCTGGTGCGGACCACCGACGAGCGCGAGGAGCCGACCGTGTGGATGGCCCTGCGCCGGGCCCTGCGCGGCCGCCGCGGCCAGACCGCCGCCGACCTGGAGGCGCTGGCGGTGTCCCAGATCATGCGTCCGGGCATCACGCCGCTGCCGGAGAAGGCCAGCATGGACGAGATCCTGCGCTACGCCAACCACGTGCCCTTCAACCAGTTCCCGGTGATCTCCGAGCAGGGCGCGCTGGTCGGCATGATCCGGCTGCGCGACCTCGACGACCTGGCCTACGACCCGGCCGCCGCCAGCCTGGTGATCGCCGGCGACCTGACCTCGCTCGGCGCCGAGGAGTGCTCGATCTCCGCCGGCAGCACCCTGCCGGTGGCCTCCGAGGCCTTCGCCCGCTTCCACGCCAACCACCTGGCGGTGGTCGAAGACGGCGATAGCCGCCGCTACCTCGGGGTGGTCGACCGCGCCGAGGTGCTGCGCCTGATGGCGCAGCTGCAGCGGCGCCGCTCCTCGGACTGAGTCCTCGGCGCGGCGCCGCCGACCCCCGGGCGCGGCTCAGCCGTCGGCGCCGGCGGCCGCTTGGACCAGCTCACCGCCGACCAGCATGCGGGTCAGGGCGTGCAAGTCGAGCAGCATCGGCACCGCCGGATCATCGCTGTTGAGGGTGACCTCGGGTACGTTCAGGTTGTGGGCGGCTTCCAGCGCCAGCAGGATGCGGCCCCCGTCGGAGTTCAGCGCCTCGGTGCGCAGCTTGTTGCGCAGCGCCTCGGACTGCTCCATCGCTAGCTTGCCCTCGGCTTCGAGGATCTCGCGCTGGGCGCTGCCCTCGGCCCGGGTGCGGGCCGAGTAAACCTCGGCCTGCCCCTTGATGTCGGCCAGCAGCACCTCGTACTCCGAGCGCTTCTCCTGGAGCTTCTTCTCCCAGTCCTGGCTGGAGGCGAGCTCGGCCGCGACGATCTGCTTCTCGATCAGGTTGATCGTCTTCTGCTCGTTGGCCTGGGCCGTCATGGCCTGGTCCAGCTTGGCCGCCTGGCGCAGGTACTGCTTCTCCTGCAGCTTGTCCTCGTACTCGGCCGGGAAGCCGAAGCGGCGGATCAGGAGGTTGTCGGCGACGATGTGGAATTGCGCCAGGCGCTCGTTCAGCACCGGCAGGGTCTCCTTCGCCCTCTTGATGCGCAGCTCGGTGTTCTGCAGGTCCTCCGAAGTCAGCTTGGAGAGCTCCTCCTTGAGCACGCCCTCGACCGACAGCCGCACCTGCTCCTGGTAGTCGGCCTTGATGCCGTCGACCAGGATCCCGTGCCCCTTCCCCTCGATGATGCGATAGGGAATGGTGACCTCGATGTCGACCAGGTTGTTGTCGGTGGTCCGGATCTCGCGCGGGTCGCCCCAGGTGACCACGCCGTCGTGGCGCGGGGACTCGCTGGTGAAGTGCAGGAAGTGGGTACGGCGCGGCAGGAAGTGCCACTTGTGGTAGCCGCTGACGCCGAAGTGGAAGCCGGGCTCGTAGTCCTGGGTGACGAAGCCGCCGCCGCCCCAGCGCACCTGCTTGATGCCGATGGTGTCGGGCGGGACGCGCTTGAAGAGCAGGCTGAAGCCGAGCGGCAGCACGACCAGGATCAGGACCAGGAAGATGATCGGGAGCTTGGCGGACTTCATTGTTGCTGCCCTCCCACCGCCGGCACGGCGCCGAGGTGTTCGATCCGGGTCGGCGAAGGGTCGCGCCGGTAGGGCACGACGTTGAAGACGATCTGGGCCAGCTTCTCGGCCAGGGCCTCGCGCACCAGGATGTCGCCGCGGGCGGCGAGGGCGTCGACCCGGGCCCTCAGGCCCTCGGCCTCCTTGCGGGCCTTCTCGGCCATGGCGGTGGCCTCCTCGACCATGCGCGCGTTGGCCGCGGTGCCCTGGGCGACCTCGGCGATCTTGAAGGCGTCGGCCTCCTTCTCGACCCGCACCCGCTCCTTCTCCTCGGCGATGCGCTCGGCCTCGAGGGTGCCGAGCAGCTGCTCGAAGGCGGTGGCCATGTCGCGCTCGATGTCGGCCAGCCGCTTCTCGCGTTGGTTCTCCAGGCGCTTGGCCTCCTCCCGCAGGCGCTCGACCTCCTGGTTGGCGACCTTGCGGTCGGCGATCGCTTTCTCGTACTTGTCCTCGAACTTCGGCTTCGGGGTGATGATCGAGGTGACCTCGATGCCGTGGGGCATCAGCACCTCGTTGAGGCGGTCGCGGGCGTCCGCGGTGGCCTGGTTGTAGGCGGAGGGGTCGGCGGCCTCCTCGACCGACAGCCGGCCGAACTCGTCGCGCAGGATCGAGCGGGCGTAGGCGCGCACCCAGTTCTGCTTGAAGGCGTCGCCGGGGCCGGAGTCGGCCAGGACCAGCGGCGCCATCGAGGCGCGCAGCTGGTAGCGGATGGTCAGCTCCTCGAACCAGAAGTTGGAGCCGTCGTTGGCCCGGACCGTCAGCTTCCTGACGTGGTTCGGGCCGCGGTCGCGGTCGCCCTCCATCAGGAAGAGGTTCGGCGTCTTGTCGAACTTGAAGGCCTGCTCGATGAAGGGCAGGAAGATCTTGTAGCCCGGGTTGGCGACCAGCTCGCTCTCGCCGCTCAGGTAGTTCACCACCACGGCGACCTCGGTGTCCTCGATCTCGACCAGGCCGCCGCGCCCGGTCAGCACCACGCCGACCAGCACCAGCACCACGATCACGATCGCCGCGCCCCAGACCCAGCCCTTGCCCTGGGGCAGGTCGATCCTGGCGCCGGCGAAGTTGGGTTTGCGGAAGCCGCCGCCGGGGCCGCTGCCGCCTGCCCCGGGGCCGAAGTCGGGAAATCCTTTCTGGTCAGCCATCCTGGTCACCTCCAGGCGGCAGGATACCCGCGAGCACCGGTGGCTATTCAGGCTTCTGGCGCGGCATGCCGCTCCGCACCGGCGGCGGCGCCCGCGCTCAACCAGCGGCCGGCGGCCACCCCGGCAGCGCCGCGGCCAGCCGGGCCCCGAGGGACTCGGCGGAGTCGCCGGGAGCGGCCTCCACCCAGCGGAGGTCGGGGAAGGAGCGCAGCCAGGTGGTCTGGCGCCGCACCAGCCGCCGGGTCAGCGCCACCGCCTTGTCCCGCGCCTCCGGCAGGCTGCAGAGTCCGGCCAGGTGATCCAGCACCTGGCGGTAACCCAGCCCCATCGAGGCCGAGCGGCCGAAGCCGCCGCGGGCCAGGACGCCCTGGACCTCCTCGATCAGGCCGCCGGCCATCATCGCGTCGAAGCGGCGCTCGATGCGGGCGTGGGCCAGCTCACGCGGCCACACCAGGGCCGCCGCCGGCTCGCCGATGCGCTTGTCCTCGGCCTTCCATTGCGCCTGCCAGGAGCTGAGCGGGCGGCCGGTGGCGCGGAAGGTCTCGATCCCTCGCAGCAGCCGCTTGTCGTCGTTCGGGTGCAGCCGGGCGTGGAGCTCCGGGTCCACCCGGCCCAGCTCCGCGCGCAGGGCCTCGCGGCCGCCGGCGGCGAGTTCCCGCTCCACCGCGGCCCGCAGCTCCGCTGGCACGCTCGGCCCGGCGAACAGGCCGGCGGTGATGGCCTTGAAGTAGAGGCCGGTGCCGCCGACGTAGAGCGGCCAGGCCCCGCGGGCCAGGACCTCGGCCTCGGCCGCCTGAGCCGCCTCCAGCCAGCGCGAGACCGAGTACTCCTCGCGGGGGTCGACCAGGTCGATCAGGTGGTGCGGCACCCCGCCGCGCTCCTCCATGCTGGGCTTGGCGGTGCCGAGGTCCATGCCCCGATACACCAGCATCGAGTCCATCGACAGGATCTCGGCGCCGACCTGGCGCGCCCAGGCCACCGCAGCCTCGGTCTTGCCCGAGGCGGTCGGTCCGAGCAGGAAGGCGCGCATCAGCCGGTCGGCGGCCGCAGCAGGGCGACCGCGGACTGCGCCGGGTCGAGCAGCTCGGCGGCGCGCTGGCGCAGCCGCGGCACGTCCGCCTCGGCCAGTACCCGCAGCACCGAGAAGGGCTCCTGGTCGAGCAGCAGGGAGTTGAGCACCGAGCCGGCCACCGCTCCCGGCGCCTGCAGGCCGCTCACCAGGCCGCCCCAGGCCGAGCGGCGCACCCGCTCCAGGTCGGCCTCGGCCGGTCCCTGCTCGACGAAGCGCGCGACCGCGGCCCGGACCTCGTCGACCAGGCGTTCGGGCGCCTCGGTCTGGGCGCTGACCACCGCGTAGCCGTAGTCGGCGTCGCAGCTGTAGCCGCAGGAGAAGGTGTCGTCGACCACCCCCCGCTGGTAGAGGTCCTGGTGCAGCTCGCTCGAGTCGCCCAGGGCCAGGTCCAGCACCAGCGAGGAGAGCACCCGGCGTTCGACCAAGGCCGCGCCGGTGCCGACGCCGCCGCGCTCGCGCCAGCCCAACCACAGGTGCGGCCGGGTGACCGGGAAGTCCTCGACCAGCTCGGCAGCGGCCGGGCCGTCTCCTTCCTCGGGATACAGGCGCTCGACCGCCTCGGCGGGCCGCTCCTCGATCCGCTCCTCGACCAGGCGGAAGACCTGCTCCGGGTCGAGGTCGCCGGCCAGGCTCAGGACCAGGTTCTGCGGCCGGTAGAAGGCGTCGAAGCAGGTCTGCAGGTCGGCGGCGGTGGTCGATCGCACGGCCTCGACCGAGCCGCCGGGGGGGAGGCGGATGGCGTGCGCCTCGTACAGCGCACGGTGCAGCAGGAACATGCCGCGGAAGTGCGGGTGGTCCTCGTACATCCGCACCTCCTGCTCGATGATGCCCTTCTCCTTCTCGACCCGCTCCTCGGTGATCAGCGGCCGCTGCACGAAGTCGAGCAGCACGTCGAGCGACTCCTCGAAGCGGCCGGCGCTGACGAAGTAGTAGCTGGTGGAGCGGAAGCCGGTGCCGCCGTTGAAGTCGGCCCCGAGCTCACCGAAGCGGTCGAAGACCTTGTGCTCGCGGCCCTCGAAGAGCTTGTGCTCGAGGAAGTGGGCGCTGCCGTCGGGCACCTCGACCAGGCTGCCGTCGCCGCGCCGGAAGCGGGTGTCAGTGCTCCCGAAGCGCAGGCCGAAGTAGCCGGCTGCGGTCGAGAAGCCGGGCTTGGGCACCACCGCGACGCGGACCCCGCCGTCGACGGTGCCGAGGTGGACGGTCTCGTCCAGCTGCTCGGAGTGAAGGACGCGGTGTTCGCTCAAGACAGGGCCTCCGCCGGGGCGGCCGCCCCGCTCAACAGGTAGACGAGGTCAGGCTTCCAAGCGGCGGCGGCCGCGGCGATCTCCTCCTTGCCGACCGCCGCCAGGTCCGCGGCTCGCTGGGCCGGCGTGCGGCGGTAGCCGAGCAGGCGCTCACGCTCGAAGAACTGTGCCACCGCGCCGGGCGAGTCGCCGAGGGCGTCGAGGCGGTTCAGGATGCTGGCGCGCGCGGCGTGCTCTTCCTCGGGGCGCCAGTCGCCGGCGGCGACCACCTCGACCTGGCGCAGCACCTCGTCGCGCACCTCTTCGTAGGAGCCGGCGTCGATGCCGGCGCCGACCGCGAGGATCCCCTTGCGGGTCCGGATGGTGGAGTAGATGCCGTAGCACAAGGAGCGCTCCTCGCGCACGATCCGGAACAGCCGGCCGTGGGCGCCGCCGCCGAGGATGCCGTTGGCCAGGCTCAAGGCCTCGAAGGCGCGGGCGTCGGCCGGCGGCGAGAAGCGGAAGCCGAACTGGAAGCGGGCCTGATCGACCTCGAGC
>CAZXTO010000063.1:0-13262 GCA_964643675.1 uncultured Planctomycetales bacterium | reverse complement strand
CGGCGGGATCCGGCCTGTTGAGCCGACCCGCGCTGCTGAGCCTGTGGGGCATGCTCGCGCTGGGCGCGGCCGGCGTCCTGGCGGCCAGCCCGCGGAGCAGCGGGGACGAGGCGGCGCAGGTGGCCGGTGGAGGGAATCCTGCTCCTGCCTCCTTGCTGGAGCAGGAGGTGGCGGTCCGGCCGGCCGGCCTGCTGCTGAGCTCCGCCGCCGAGCTGACCCTGCCGCCACCCTTCACCTTCCCGGCCAGCGAGGACAGCCCGGCGCCGGTGATCTTCGATCACCTCGCCCACGTCGACCCGGCCGCGATGCGTTGCGACGAGTGCCACCCGCGCCTGCTCCGGCTCACCGAGCCGGGCCGGCCCGCGGTCGGCGAGCTCGACAGCGACCGCGCCCACGAGGGCGATCTGTGCGGCGGCTGCCACGACGGCGAGCGCGCCTTCCTCTACGAGGACGACTGCGAGCTGTGCCACGCGGGGGACTGGTGACCACCGCTCCGCCGCTGCCGGAGGCGCCGCCCGGGCTGTGGTTCCACGTCGGCCACACCTGGGCGGCCTGCGTCGATCATGAGGTGGTCGTGGGCGTCGACGGTTTCGCCGTGCGGCTCCTGCCGTGCGCAACGGCGGTGAAGCTGCCGCGCCCCGGCCGCCTCCTCATCCAGGGGGCGCCGCGGATCGAGGTCGCTGCCGGGGACCGGAAGACCCGCATCGTGGTGCCGGTCGGCGGACGGGTGCTGGAGCGCAATGAAGCCGTGCGGCGGCGGCCGGAGCTGCTGCGGGAGGACCCCTATGGGGCCGGTTGGATCCTGCGGATCCGCCCCGGCGCCTGGCGGGAGGACCGCCGCAACCTGCTCAGCGGCCAGATCGCGGCGCGTTGGCTGGAGGCTTCGGCCGAAGACCTGCGGATCCGGATCGCCGGCCTGGCGGGTTCGGTGATCCAGCCGGCGCGCGGCGCCGCGAGCGGGTTCCTGGCCTCCTTGCCGGCCGAGCCGTGGCAGGAGCTGGCGGGGGAATTACTCCATTCCGCCCCTTGAGGCTCTTTGGCGCCGGCGGATCGTGGTTTATTTCCACAGTGGAACCGCCACCGCGCCATGGTGGCGATGAGCGAGCACCAGCAACCGACCCGGCCCGGACCCAGGCGTCTGCCCTGGGGGAACCGGTTGACCTTCCGTTTGTCGCTGGCCCTCGGCCTGGGCGCCGCCGTGATCCTGCTCGGCCTCGGGGCCTGGAACCTGCGGCTCCAACGGGAGCACCTGACCGACTTGGTCGGCATCTCAGCCGAGGAGACCGCCGGCACGATCCGGCGCGCCACCCGCAACGCGATGCTGCACGACCGTCCGGAGGAGGTGGCCAGCATCCTCGAGGACATCGTCGCCCAGGAGTCGGTCCAGCAGCTGCGGATCTTCGCCAAGGAGGGGCGGGTGATCTCCTCGACCAACGACGCGGAGATCGGCTCCAGCGTGGACCAGCGGGCCGAGATGTGCGTGGTCTGCCACGACCGGCCGGTGCCGCTCACCGAGCTCGACTTCGAGCGCCGTCAACGGCTGTTCCACAACGAGGAGGGCGCGCAGCTGCTCGGGGTGACGATGCCGATCCCCAACGAGCCGGCCTGCTCCAACGCGGCCTGCCACGCCCACGCGCCCGAGGACGAGATCCTCGGCATCCTCGACATCCACCTCTCGCTGGAGCCGGTGGACGCCCACCTGGCCGACTCCGAGCGGCAGCTCGGCATCGGCCTCGCGGTCCTGGTGGTGGCGATGCTGGTGGTGGCGGTGTGGATGAACTGGCGCTTGGTCCTGCGCCCGGTGCGTCGCCTGACCCGGGCCACGGCGCGGGTGGCGGCCGGCGACCTGGAAGGCCGGCTGCCGATCGAGAGCCGCACCGAGCTCGGGGTGCTGGCGCAGTCCTGGAACCAGATGGTGGAGGAGCTGGCGCGCACCCGCGGCGAGCTGGAGGACTGGAGCCGCACCCTGGAGGAGCGGGTGGCCGAGAAGACCGGCCAGCTCGAGACCGCGGTCCAGCAGATGATCGTGGTCGAGAAGATGGCCTCGCTCGGCAAGCTGGCGGCGGTGGTGGCGCACGAGCTCAACAACCCGCTTACCGGCATCCACACCTACGCGCGCCTGCTGGCGCGCCGGCTGCAGGAGGCGGAGCAGCGCGGCGCCGACGCCACCGCCGGCAGCAACCCGACCATGGGCGAGGCGCTCGAGCTGATCGGCAACGAGGCCTCGCGCTGCGGCGAGATCGTGCGCAACCTGCTGGCCTTCAGCCGCGGCAGCGGGGCGCGCTTCGTCGCCCAGGACCTGGGGCCGGTGCTGCAGCGCGCGGCCATGCTGGTGCGCCACCAGGCCGAGATGCGGCGGATCCGCATGCTGGTGGAGGTGCCCGGGGACCTGCCGCCGGTCGAGTGCGACGCCGGCCAGGTCGAGCAGCTCGTGCTGGCGCTGGCGATGAACGGGATCGACGCGATCGGGGAGCAGGGCGAGCTGCGGCTGAGCGTCGCCAACAACCCGGCCGGCGACGGCGTGGTGCTGAAGGTCAGCGACGACGGCTGCGGCATCCGGCAGGAGGACCTGCACCGCATCTTCGAGCCCTTCTTCACCACCAAGGGCGAGGGCCGCAGCGTCGGCCTGGGCCTGGCGGTGGTCTACGGGATCGTCGACCGCCACCACGGCGCGATCCAGGTCGAGTCCGAGCTGGGCGAGGGCACGACCTTCACGGCGCACCTGCCGCTGCGCCAACCCGACTCGGAACCGGAGCCCAAGTCCGCGGCGGTCGCCGTGGGGAGCGGAGCATGAGCAAGGAACAGCGACAGGAGCGGGTGTTGGTGGTCGACGACGAGGCGGTGGTGCGCGACTCGCTCGGCGCCTGGCTGCGTCAGGACGGCTTCGCGGTCCAGACCGCCGCCGACGCCGACGAGGCTCGCCAGGCCCTGCGGCGCGGCCCGTACGCGATCGCCTTGATCGACATCCAGATGCCGGGCACCGACGGCCTCAAGCTGATGCCGGAGCTGCTGGCCCGCCACCCCGGGTTGTCCTGCATCATCATGACCGCCTACGCCTCGGTCGACACCGCAGTGCAGGCGCTGAAGTCCGGCGCCTACGACTACCTGGTCAAGCCCTTCGATCCGGACGAGCTGACCCACCTGATCCGGCGCACGCTCGACCACCGCTCGCTGCGCAGCGAGAACCAGCAATTGCGCGGGCGGCTCGAGGAGGAGACGCAGGCGCCACCGATCGTCGGCCGCTCCGAGGCCACCCGGGAGCTGCTGGAACGGATCGGGAAGGTGGCGCAGACCGACGCCACGGTGCTGGTGACCGGGGAATCGGGCACCGGCAAGGAGCTGGTGGCCCGCAACATCCACGCCCGCTCGCCGCGCCGTCACAGGCGCCTGGTGATCGTGCACTGCGGCGCGCTGGCCGACGGGGTGCTCGAGAGCGAGCTGTTCGGGCACGAGAAGGGAAGCTTCACCGGCGCCACCCGCACCCACCAGGGCAAGTTCGAGCAGGCCGAGGGCGGCACGATCTTCCTCGACGAGATCGGCGACGTCAGCCCGCGGGTGCAGGTCGAGCTGCTGCGGGTGCTGGAGGAGCGCTGCGTCACGCGGGTCGGCGGCAGCCGCTCGATCGCGGTCGACTTCCGGGTGGTCGCCGCGACCAACCGCGACCTGAAGGCGATGATCGAGGCCGGCGAATTCCGCGAGGAGCTCTACTGGCGGCTCAACGTGGTGCCGGTCCGGATCCCGCCGCTGCGCGAGCGGCCCGAGGACGTCCCCGCGATCGCCGAGCACGTGCTGGCCGAGCTCGGCCGCAAGATGAACCGGCGCGGGCTCGGCTTCGCGCCGGCGGCGGTGGACTGCCTGGCGCGCTACTCCTGGCCCGGCAACGCCCGCGAGCTCCAGAACGCGATCGAGCGGGCCGTGGTGCTGGCCGCCTCGCCGCGCATCGACCTCGAGGACCTGCCGCTCTCGGTGCGGGCGCCGGAGGGGGACGCCCTGGGCGAGGGCCACCCTGCCGGCGTCGCGGCGGGCTCCCACGCCCCCGGCAGCTCCCGGCCCGCCTCCCTGGCCGAGGTCGAGCGGGTCCACGTGGCCGAGGTGCTGCAGGCCTGCGGCGGCAACATCTCGGAGTCGGCGCGGGTGCTGGGCATCGACCGCAGCACCCTCTACCACAAGATGCGGCGCTACCGCATCGAGCGGAGCTCGGAGGCCTGAGCCCTGAGTTCAGGCCCACTGCTCTCCCTTCCGCGCAGGTCAGGACTTCATGAGGATCGGGATCGCGACGGAGCTCTTCCTCGGAGACCCCGAAGCGGCATCGAAGGAGAGAGCAGCAAACCAGATCGTGGCGCCGATCAGGGGACTGTGATGAGGGGGGGCCGAGTAGATCGTCTCGGCGGTCCCATCCGCATCCAGTACGCCTCTTTGCCCCTGGAAGCTCGCAGGTGGACTTCCTTGAAGGAGGCGGTAAAAGACCGGGTCCGGCGTCAGGGGGAGGGAGACCTCGCCGAGAGCGATCGGGCCAGTACCGCTCGCCGAGGCGAGCACGGCGAACCCTCTGCCTGCTTCCGATCGTCCGAAATCGACAGCGAATCGGACGGAACCGCCGGGGATGGTGACCTCGGTCCCATCAGCTTCGAGGAACTTCCGGAAGCCGATCGTCAGTACCCGGCCGGCATTGACGCTGGCGCGATCGTCCCACCGCGGGGCCCCGATGAGGACTTCCGCTCGTCCATCCCCGTCGAGATCTGCGCCGCCAGATACCGAGGATCCGAAATGCTCGCGGTCTTGTGTGCCTCGCCAAGCCTGGAGGAGTTCGCCTTGGCGGAGAGAGACCGCCGCGACCCCGCCAGGCCTCTCGACGGGCCAATGCAGGGCGCTCTCATTGGCGGTGAGGAAATCCGCAAAGCCGTCGCCGTCCACATCGCCGGCATAGGCGAGCTCGGATCCCCACTGGGCCCGCCGTTCCAGACCCTCGAAGGAAGCGAGGGTGGCGCCATCGAGGGAAGAGCATAGGTCGACACGCCCGGCGTAGGTCCCTGCTGTGCCGGTCGCCTGCGGTGCGCCGACGAGGAGATCTTGGAGTCCGTCCCCGTCCTGGTCGGGTACGACCGCCAAAGCATGGCCGAAGGCATCCCAGCGCGTCGTCTCGTTGAGTTCGTAGATCACCTGCCCGGTAATGGGCGAGAAGGCCCAGATGTCCGTGTCTGCGAGCCAAACCGAGCCAGGGGAGGAGACCACGACGTCAGGGACTCCATCACCGTCCAGATCGCCTGGGACCACGATGGCCTGGCCCAAGCTCCCTTCGGTACTTGTCCCCGCCCACTCGCGGAGCACGGAACCACTTGCGCCGGAATACAAGAACAGCGCGCCACCATTGGTTATCCCCGGTCGATCCCGGGAGCAAGCGCCGACATAGAAATCCGGGACGCCGTCGAGGTCGACGTCGCCAGCCGCAGCGAGCGTCTGGCCGAAGGACGCGTGCCGTTGCGGCCCCGTGACCTCGAGGAGCAAGGACCCATCGGCCCCAGAATGAAGCTGTACCAAGCCGAAGTCGTACCTCGCTCTCTCCGAGCCGATGAGGAAGTCGGCAATCCCATCGCCGTCGCAATCCTGAATGGGAGCAAGGCAATCTCCGATCCGGTCTCCTGCCTGGCTGCCTTGGATGCGGTAGAGCTCGCTCTGGGAGGCGCCAGAGAGGACGAACACCGTTCCGCGGTCTCCAGGTCCGAATGGGCCAGTGTGCGGCGCGCTCGCCGCGATCTCCGGGATGCCGTCACCATCCAGGTCGTGGAGTACGGCAACGGCCTGCCCGAGCAGGGAGCTGGTGGCGGGGCCAGCGGCTTCGTGGAGGTTGGCCCACTCGCCGCCCACGATCTGGGCTGGGAATGCGCTGGAGAGAAAGGAGAGGAGGAGGGTGGCGAGCATAGGGCAGGAAACGCATCAGCGCCTGGCTGCCCCAGCCTACCAAGGTCATCCCCGCCGGGAGGCTCAGGCGCCCGCCGGCTCCTTGGCCAGCACGTCCTCGACCATGCGCTGGATCACGCCGGGGACCAGCTCCTCGAGCTCGTAGACCACGTTCGCGATCGGCTTGTTGACCTTGATGATGCGGCTCAGGTCGATCGGGGTGCCCTCCACCACGACGTCGGCCGGGGTGGCATTGATGGTCTCCTCGAGCTCCTTGACCTGGGCGTCGCCGTAGCCCATCGCCGGCAGGATCGCGGCCGCGTTGGGGTACTTGTCGTAGGTCTCCTTGATCGAGCCGACCGCGTACGGGCGCGCGTCGACGATGCCGGCGGCGCGGGCGTTCTTGGCCGCGAACCAGCCTGCGCCGTAGCGCATGCCGCCGTGGGTGAGGGTGGGGCCGTCCTCGACCACCAGCGCGTGCTTGCCCTCGATCAGCTCGGGCTGCTCGACCGTGATCACCGAGGCGCACTTGATGACCTGGGCCTCGGGGTTGTGCTGGTGGCAGTGGCTCACCACCTGCTCGACCATGTCCGGCGGCGCGGTCTGCACCTTGTTGACGATCAGCAGGTCGGCCAGGATCAGGTTGGCATAACCCGGGAAGTAGGTCAGCTCGTCGCCGCAGCGGTGCGGGTCGACCAGGGTGATCTGCAGGTCGGGCTTGTAGAAGGAGGTGTCGTTGTTGCCGCCGTCCCACAGGATGACGTCGGCCTCCTTCTCCGCCTCGCGCAGGATCTGCTCGTAGTCCACGCCCGCGTAGACCACGAAGCCGTTGTCGATGTGCGGCTCGTACTCCTCGCGCTCCTCGATGGTGCACTCGTGCCGGTCGAGGTCGGCGTAGTCGGCGAAGCGCTGGCAGGCCTGCTTGGCGAGGTCGCCGTAGGGCATGGGGTGGCGGATGGCGACCACCTTCTTGCCCATGTCCTTGAGGATGCGCGACAGGAAGCGGGTGGTCTGCGACTTGCCGACGCCGGTGCGCACCGCGCACACCGAGATCACCGGCTTGGTCGAGCGCAGCATGGTCTTGTCGGCCGAGCACACGCCGAAGTGGGCGCCGGCGGCCATCACCCGGCTGGCCTTCTCCATCACGTACTGGTGGGGGACGTCGGAGTAGCTGAACATCACGACGTCGATCGCCTCGCGCTGGATCAGCTCCTCGAGCTCCTCCTCCGGGTGGATCGGGATCCCGTTCGGGTAGAGCTCGCCCGCCAGCTGCGGCGGATACACCCGGCCATCGATGTTGGGGATCTGGGTGGCGGTGAAGGCGACCACCTCGTAACGCGAGTCGTCGCGGTAGAGGCAGTTGAAGTTATGGAAGTCGCGACCAGCGGCCCCCATGATGACCATGCGAGTGCGTGCCATGGGAGGTGGCTAAACCACAGCCCGCGCTTTTCCAGGTGCGGAGAATGCAGCCCTTAAGCTTTGCCACGCAAGGCTTTGAGGATTTGCAGCCAGCTCGAGGGCCGGGCTCCGCGGCGCCGATTGGCGGCCCCGATGGCCCAGGCGGTGCTCCAGGTCCGCGCCAGCAGCCGCCAGGCGTAGCCGACCCCGTAGCGACGGTCGTAGAGGTGGGTGGGCTCGGAGGTCAGGCCGTTGAGCTCGATGACCCGGAAGCCCTCGCCGCGGGCGAAGGCCTCCGCGTCCGGCACGCGGAGGTCGTAGCGCCCGAAGTGGAAGCCGTCGACCTCCTGGCTGAGCTGGTCCAGGGCCTGCTCGATCGCCGGGGTCAGGCGCTCGCGGCCGTCGAGGAAGATCGCTCCGCGGGAGTGGGCGCCGATCTCGCCCAGGGGCACGGTCTCGCCCTCGGCCGGCACCTCGTCGAGCCGTTCGGCGTTGCCGTCGAGGTAGACCCGGGCCAGGGCCACCGCGCGCGGGTCGGCCAGGATCAGCTCCTCGAGGGTGCGGCGCCCGTCCCCGCGCACGCGGGCCATGCGCTTCTCGGTGACCGAGACGATGCGGCCGCGCTCCTGCTCGGGGTGACGGACGTAGAACATGCCGAACTCCTCGCCCGGCACGTGCTCCTGCAGGATCAGGGCTTGCGGGTCGGTCGCGAGGCGGGTCCGCAGGGCGGCTTCGTCGTGAGCCACCTCCACTCCTTGGCCGCGCGCGCCGACGTCCGGCTTGACCACCACCGGGTAGTCGAGGCGGTGTTCTTCGAGGAAGGCGCGGGCCGCCGTCATGCGCTCCGTTTCCGCACCCGCACCTGCACCCGTGTCCTTGTCCGCGCCTCTCCTGGCGCCCGCCTCCGCGCCCGCCGGCAACAGGGTCCAGCGCGCCACCAAGGGATGCTCGACGCCGAAGCGGCGCAGGATCGCGCTCTTGGATTCACCGAGCAGGCCGCCGGTCGGGATCGCCGGGTTGACCGCGGTGACCACCCGCGCGCTGCGGTGGCGCAGGGCGAGCCACAGGAACCAGGGCGCGAGCGGCAGGTACATCGCCCAACGCGGCCAGAACTCGAAGTGGCGCTTGCGCCGCCAGCTCCCCACCAGACCCCGCCGGCCGCGCCACGAGAACAGCGGCACGATCAGCTTCAGCAGCAGCAGCAGGAACAGCGCGATGCCGGCCATCGCCGGCAGGGCGTAGCGCTCGACCAGGTCGAAGGCCTCGGCGATCTCCTCGCCCATCCAGGCCGAGATGCCGACCAGCACCGGCGTCCACGCCGCCACCGCGACCACGAAGTAGAGCAGGAACCAGCCGAAGTGGGTCTTCAACGCGCCGGCGGCGAAGTAGGTCGGCACCCGCAGGCCGGGCAGGAAGCGGCAGATGACCACCACCCGCCAACCCTGGCGTCGGAAGTAGGCGGAAGCGCGCTCCACCGCCGCCGGACGGATCCACCAGCGCATCGGCGCCTTCGCCAGCGCGCCGCGGCCGAGCCAGCGGCCGAGCACGTAGAGCAAGACGTCGCCGAACAGGATGCCGAGGAAGCAGCCGAAGCTGCCGGCCGCCAGGCCGATCCGCCCCTGCGCCACCAGCAGGCCGGTGGCGATGCAGGTCAGGTCCTCCGAGATCAGGGTGGCGGCCGCGATCAGGAACATCGCCACCAGCAGGGCCGCGCCGGTGAAGCTCGGCACCACCGAGGGGTCGAAGGGCTCCGCGGCCTCGGCCACGCGGCCGGCGTCGGCCTGACTCCGCTCGAGGGCATCGCCGCGCTCCACCCGGGCGAAGAAGGCCTCGAGCGAATCGGCGGTCTGCTCCGGCCGGGTCCACAGCAGGAAGTGGCTGGCCTCGGGCACCAGCTCGAGCTCGCTCTGCGGCAGCAGGCGGTGGTGCTCGACCGCCGCCTCGACCGGCACCAGGAAGTCCTCCTTGCCGTGCAGCACGAAGGCCGGGCCCCGCCAGTCGAGCAGGCGCTGGCGCAAAGGCCGCTGGTCGGTGTCGGTGAAGTTGCGCGCGTAGTGCACGTTGAGCGGCAAGCCGTCGGCGGCGCCGAAGTGGGGCAGGCCCCAACGCGCCATGCGCAGGAGCAGCAGCTGCGCCCCGTGCACCGCCTGGTTGAGGCGGTAGCTGCCGAACATCTCCAGCTCCTGCACGCCGATCGCGCCCACCAGGCTCAGGGAGCGCAGCCGCTGCGGCGCGATCCCGCTCATCTCCAGACCCACGCCGCCGCCCATGCTGAAGCCGACCACGTGCGCCGAGCGCACCCCGGCGGCGTCGAGCAGCTGCAGGCCGTAGCGCGCGTGCGACTCGACCGAGTAGTCGGCCATCTCCTGGCGCGAGGCGCCGAAGCCGGGCAGGTCGGGGACCAGCACCCGGCAGCGATCGGCCAGCGCCGCGCCGAGCTGGTCGAAGTCCTGGATCCCGCCGGGGCTGCCGTGGAGCAGCAGCACCACCGGCGCGGCCGGATCCTGCGATCCGTAGTCGCGGTAGACCAGCCGGCGCACGCGGCCGGTCTCGGCGCCGCCGGGCAGCACTTCCCGCACCGGCACCGCGCGGTGGTCCTCGCTCCACTCCGGCGTGGTGTCGCGCAGCCACCAGACGGTGTGCGAGACCGCCAGCAAAGCCAACCAGACCAGCAGGATCTTGCGGCGCAGGCTCAACGGATCATCTCCGGCTCGGCCGGGGCGAGGCCGGCGGCTCGGCCTGGCTCATGCCGGCGGCTCCTGGCTGCCGGTAGGCACGAACAGCTCCTGCACCTGCGCCTGGGCCGCGGCGGCCAGCTGCTTGCGGTCGTCGCCGCGCACCGGCTCGGCGGCGAAGCGCAGCCGGGCGCGGATCCCGGGCAGGCCGAGCAAGGCGAAGGCGTGGTCGGCGAAGCTCATGTCCCCCCACCAGGACACGGCCAGCCGGGCCGGCCGCTCCCCGGAGGGCACATCGTAGGCGATGGAGGCGCAGTGCACCGGCAGCGCGGCGGCCGCCGGCACCTCGAACAGCGAGGCCTTGAAGGGCAGCAGCTCGTCGCCGGCGCTGCTGGTGCCTTCGGGGAAGACCACTACCCCGTAGCCGGCGTCGAGCTTGGCTTGGACCTGTCGCAGCACCCGGGGCAGCTCGGCGCGGCGGGCGCGTTCGATGAACAGGGTGCCGGTGCTGCGGGCCAGGATCCCGATCCCCGGCCAGCGCGCGACGTCGGCGCGCGACAGCAGGACGCCATCGGTCGAGGCCAGGAACAGCAGGACGTCGAGGTAGGAGAGGTGGTTCGAGACCAGGAAGAAGGGCGCGGCCGGCGCCTCGCCTTCGCGCTCGATGCGCACGCCCATGACCGCTGCCATCAGCCGCGCCCAGCTGCGGATGAGGAGGAAGTGGCTGCGGGCGCCGAGGCGCGGCGACAGCCAGCCGAGCGGTCGGGTCAGGAGGAACAGCAGCCACAGCGGCAGCGTGACCACGGCGATGCCGATCAGGCGGAGCAGGGCGCGGACCTTGGCCATCCGCCGCTTACTTGGCGAAACCCTCGAAGGTCTTGGGGTCGAGCCCGGCCAGGTCGAGGGTGGTCAGGAAGTCGATGGTGCCGAACTCGCGGTCGATCGCCGGCGGCCCGAGCACCTTCGAGCCGTAGCGCAGGTAGATGCCGAACAGCCGCGGAATCTTGACCTTGCGCCGCGCCGTCGGGCCGGTGCAGGCGTGCGCCGGTCGCGGCAGCACCCGGATGTCGGGGTGCACGTGCCCGTCATCCTGGAGCTGCTGCCACAACCGCAGGCCCTCGGCCGGGTCCTGGCTGGTGAGCGAGTTGCAGCCGAAGAAGTGGCGCTTGTGGTTCCACAGCATGTAGGCCGCCAGCCCCTTCCACAGCAGGCCCAGCACGCGGGTGTCGCGGTGGTCGGCGGCGACGCAGGCGCGGCCGAGTTCGACCGACTGGTCGAGGAAGGCGCCCGGCAGCGGGCTGAGGTCGAACTCGGTGGCCGAGTAGAAGCCCCTGCCGTCGGCGGCGTCGGTGGCGAGCTGGAGCCGGTAGGTGCCGACCGTTCGCCGGTTTCCCCGCTCCTCGATCATCAGGTGCTGGCACTGGGAGTCGAAGGGGTCGCGGTCGAGGCCGTCGAGGTGCGACTCCGCCAGGCCCTCGCCGAGCTCGAGGTTGAAGACCTCGAAGCGCAGCCGCTGCACCGCCTCCAGGTCCTGCCGCGTGCGCGCGAAGCGCAGCCGGTAGCGGCCCCGGACCTGGTCGGTCGGAGGCGTGTGCGGATCGTCCGGCAGCGGCTCGGTGGAGAGGATCGGTTGCACGGAAGCGGATTCGGCGCCGAGCACTCCTCGCGATGGGAATACCGGCAGGAGACGCGGGCGGGGGAGCGTCCGCGCACGGCCAGCATAGATGCCCGGAGCGGCTCCGATCCATGCGGGGTGCGGGACGGTGCCTTGTTCGGAAGCGCGGCCTCCGGTTTGCGCTCGGCCGCAGGGTCTGGCGGAGACCGCCGGTCTGGTCTAGCCTCGGGTGATGGGTATTCCGGTCTCCTCGCTTCTCCCAGCATTCCTCCTGGCGCTGGGAGCGCTCGCCGGCTGCGCGGCGCCGGCGCCTGCGCCGGCCCCTGCGCCCGACGCCCCCGCGATCGTGCTGGCGATCCACGTGGATTTCATTGCCGAGTGGGAGGGTCGCCCGGCGCACATGAAAAAGCTGGAGACGGCGCAGAGAGTCCGTTTATCGGGGATCTCCTTCGCGGCGCCGGAGGATGGCGGTATCCCCTTCATGGCGACGGCCGAGCTGCCCAAGAATGCGACCGCGAACGACCTCGCCTTCTTCCTGGCGGAAAGCCTGGAGCACGTGACCGGAGTCGAGGTCGTGCAACGCGAGACCACCCATCCGGAGCTCCAGGACGCGCTCGGCAAGTCGACCACCTCCGAGCTGGTGCTGCCGCCGACGCTCCAGCTGCGGAAGATCGAGGTCGAATGGCTGCGCGACGGCGAGTGGGTCTCCGGACCCGGCTCGATCGAGCTCTATCTGGGCGAGCAGCGGGTCGGCGGCTGAGCCGCCGGCTCACTCCTTCCGCACCACCACGCGGTCCGGGACCTCGTTGCGGTCGCCTTCCTGCCACGGGAACTGATCCGCCAGCAGGACGCCGATGCGCTCGACCGCGGTGGCGACGCCGGCGCCGAGCTTGCCGGCCTTGGCCTCGGCCAGGACCAGCTCGCGCGCCTCCTTCCAGCTGCCCTCGGGCACGACCTGGTCGATGCCCTCGTCGGCCATCACGATCACGCGCCGCTCGAGCAGCGAGACGAACAGCAGCACGCCGGTCTGCGCTTCGGTCTTGTGCAGACCTTGGGCGTAGAACTCCTGGAAGGCCTGCTCCTCGGCCATCTCGGTCATGCGCCACGGCGCGATGAAGCGGCGCCGCAGCTCCGGCAGGGCGCGGGACAGCAGCCAGCCGGCGAGGCCGCACAGCAGCATCACCAGCAGCAGCGCCTCGGCGCCGGGTTCGCCCGGCAGCAGCCAGGTCGACAGGTAGCCGCTGATCGCGAACAGGATGCCGCACCACAGATCGGCCGCCGGGTAGCGGTCGCTGCGGTCGAGGATCACCGGCACGATCTCGCCGACGGTCTGCTTCTCGGCGTGCACGATGGCAGCGTGGATGGAGTCGAGCGAGGTCGCGCCGAGCACCTCGCTGCCGCGGTAGGCGCGCCGGCGGGCGAAGCCTTGCAGAACGAGCAGCACGATCAAGGCGATCAGGCCGAGGTCGATCAGCCAGGCCCAGAGGGGCGCGCCGGTGGCGGCCTGCTCGGTCCACTCGGCCGCCTCCTGGGCGGCGCCGGCGGCGTCCTGGAGCAGGGAGAGGGGCAGGGTGCTGAGGATCGCGAGCATGACTACCAACCTCCCGAGGCGCCGCCGCCTCCGAATCCACCGCCGCCGCCGAATCCGCCGAATCCGCCGCCGCCGAAGCCACCAC
>CAZXTO010000062.1:0-13284 GCA_964643675.1 uncultured Planctomycetales bacterium | reverse complement strand
CGCCAGGGCAGCCGCCCCAGCAGCCAGGGCAGGCCGATCAGCATCAAGGGCGCCATCACCCCGACCGTCAGGGCCACCGCCAGGCCCAGGCGCCGGACCGGCTGCAGGCTGCTGGTGCCGAAAGCGGCGAAGCCGGCGGCGGTGGTGGCGGCAGCCAACAGGCCGGCCGCGAGCTTGTCCCGCCGCGCCTGGCTCGCCGCCTCGCGCGGCGGCATGCCTTCGGCCAGCCGCTGGCGGAAGGCCCCCAACAGGTGCAGGGTGCTGGCGAGCAGGATCACCAGGGTCAGCGGCCCGATCGCCACCAGCACCAGGTTCGAGCTCCAGCCGATCTCGCGCAGGCCGGCCCGCACCGCCGCCGTGCCCAGCAGGGCCGGCAGCAGCGCCAGCAAGGCCAACGGCAAGGAGCGCAAGGCCAAGGCCACCCCGACCAGCGCCGCCACCGCCAGCAGCGGCGCGAACACCTCCTCGACCCGCCGCGCCTCCTCGTCCATGGCCGCCGCCACCAAGGGGTGCCCCGCCGCCTGCAGCCGCACCCCGACCGCGCGCGCTTCCTCCTGCAGCTCCTCCACCGCCGCCGCCAACTCCAGCCGCAGGCTCTGCGGCGCCGCCGGATCGATCAGCAGCAGGAAGTCGGCCCGCAGCGGCTCCAGCCGCACCAGCTCCAGCGCCCGCGCCGCCGGCCGCACCGCCGCGTCCTCCAAGGCCCCGATCGGATCATTGGCCGGGCTGCCCAGGAAGTGGAAGGGATCGGCGATCCCGCGCACCGCCGGCAGCGTGACCAGCCGCTCCCCCAGCACGTCGAGCCAGGCCAGCCGCTCCTCCTCCTCGATCCGGTAGCCGCTGGTCCGCAGCAGCACGACCTCGTCGCCGCCGAAGCGTTCTCGCAGGGCCTGGTAAGCCGGGTCGGTCTGCTCCTGGCCGCGCAGCCAGATGTCGATCCGGTTGTCCGACGGCCATCCCTGGGCGTGGCGGCCCAAGCCGACCAGGGCTCCCAGCAAGGTGAGGAGCACCAGTAACGGCAGGAAGGGGCGTCGGGAGAGGGATCCGGGCAACGGGGGGAAGAGGATCGCAGACCGCGCCGCCTCCTGCCAGGATGGAGCCCCGGACGCCGGTCCGGAGGGCCCCGCAGCCACCGCGCGAGCGGGGCCTCTGGCAGGAGGCCAGCGGCCCCGCTGTGGTGGGAAAGTCGTCGGCTAGATTTCTGCCACGCCGCCGCCGGCGGCGCCGTGTCTGCCTAGTGATGGAAGCCCACGCCCTCGACCCTCGCGACCTGCTCGACCACGCCGACGGCATGCGCCGGGTGGCGCTGCGCCTGCTCCGCGACGAGGCCGACGCCGACGACGTGGTCCAGGAGGCCCTGGTCCGCGCGGTCCAGAGCCCGCCGCGCGACGGCATGCCGCTGCGGCCCTGGCTGGCGGTGGTGACCCGCAACCTGGCGATCGACCTGATCCGGAGCGGCTCCCGCCGGCGCCACCGCGAGCAGGCCCAGCGGGAGCGCGACCTGGCCTGGCCGACCCCCGACCAGCTGGTGGAGCGCACCGAAGCCCACCGCCGCGCGGTCGACACCCTGCTCGGCCTGCCCGAGCCCTACCGCGAGACCCTGATCCTGCGCTTCCTGCACGACCAGAGCGCGGCCGAGATCGCGCGCCACCGCGACGTGCCCGAGGCCACCGTGCGCTCGCAGGTCAAGCGCGGGCTGGACATGCTGCGTCGCGAGCTCGGCGCCGAGGAAGGCCGCAACTGGCGGGCCTCCTGCCTGCTGCTGCTGCAGCCCTTGTCGCGCATGAGCCCGCCCTCGGCGGCGCCGCCGCTGCTGCTCGGCGGCTTGCTGGCCGTGGTGCTCACCGGCTGGATCCAGCTCACCGCGCCCGCGCCGGGGAGCCGGGGGCCGAGCATCGAGCAGAGCCGCGCCGCCGCCGAGCTGAACCAGAGCCTGAGGGAGCTCGGATACGTCGACGACACCCTCGATTCTCTCGATTCCCTCGGGTACATCGGCGACGTCGGCGACGACTAGGCGAGCACCGCCGCCAGCGCCACGGTGGTGTGGGCCGCGCCGAGCACCAGGCCGGCCTTGAACAGGTGCGGGCGGATCCGGTTGCGCTTCGACCAGCGGAAGCCGAGCGCGATCAACAGGGTCAGCGGCGGCCCCATCAGCAGCAGGATGTCCCACCAGTCTCCGGCCAGCCAGATGTGGCTGAGCTCCTGGTCGAAGAGCAGCACGCGGGCGGCGAAGGAGCCGAGCATCATGCCGAGGGCGAGGCGGAACAGCGAGTCGAAGGTGTAGCTGCCCCAGACCGCGGTGACCTTCAAGCGGGACCGGCCCCAGCTCAGCTTCTCGACCTGGAGCCGCTCGTCCATCCGTCCGAGGCTGCGGCGTTCCCGGGGCCGCAGCCCATCCCGGTCGAGCGGCAATCGGCGGCGGCCGGCGGCGGCGGCCGGGGAGCCGTCGGACGGGAGGCCGGCGTCCTCTGGCTGCACCGGCGGGAAGCCGGGCCGCAGCGGGCGCGGAGGCGGCGGCCAGCGCTCGACCTGATCCTTCGGGAAAGGAGAGTCGGGCTCCATCTCAGCTGACCGCCATCCCCGCAAGGATCCAGAACACGACCGCCCCGAGGGCGCCGAAGCTGCCGAGCCAGGGCACCTCCCGAGCCGCCTTGCGCAAGCGGAAGGAGGCGATCACGCCCACCACCACCGCCAACCCGAAGCCCTGGATCGCGCCGCTCCAGACCGGATGGCCGAGATCCCCGTGGCCGATCTCGGCGACCTCGGGGTTGCCGGCGATCAGCCAGGAGACCAGCGAGGAACCGGCGACGATGCCCATGCCCAGCCGCATCAGGTTGTCCGCCAAGGCGCTGCCGCCGCCGCCCGGGTCGTGGCACTTCAGCCGGCCGGCCCCGCTCGTGCCCCAGGTGGGCTTGCGGAAGCGGCCGCCGCCCTCGAAGTCCCTGCGCTTCAGCTTCGGCATGCGGCTCACGATGGGCCTCCGATCCAGAGCACGAGGAAGCCGAGCAGGAGCCCGATGCCGAGGCCGAGGCAACCCATCCACGGCAGCTCCCGGGTGGTTCGCGACAGCGCGCCCAGCGCCAGCACCGCCACCGGGATCGCCAGCAGGAAGCCGATGATGGCGCCGCCGAACAAGGGGTGATGGATCGCCCCCCAGGTGACGTGGACCGTCTCCGGGTTGCCGAACCAGATCCAGAAGCTGAGCGCGGTGCCGGCGATCTGGCCGAAGACCAGGCGCATGGCGCTGTCGGCGACGTGGCTGCCGCCGCGGTGCCGAGTGGACAATCTCCACCGCCCCACCCCGGCGGTCCCCCATCCCTTGGGCGGCCGGAAGCGGCCGTCGCCTTCGCCGACGCGGCGGTACTTGCGAGAAGTCCGGGACACGGGCATAACCTCCGTTGGAGACTGCTCCAGGATACGCATGAACGCCGCCGACATTCCCTCCATCCTCGCCGAATCGCGCACCATCGCGGTGGTCGGCTGGTCGGTGAAGGCCGACCGCCCGAGCCACTGGATCGCCGAGTACCTGGAGCAGGAGGCCGGCTACCAGGTGTTCCGGGTCAACCCTGTGGCGGAGTCCAGCGAGGCGCGGCCGGTGTGGCCGGACCTGGACTCGTTGCCCGGACCGGTCGACCTGGTCGACGTCTTCCGCGCGCCGCCGCACCTGCCGGCGATCGTCGAGGAGGCGGTGCGGCTGGGCGCGAAGGTGGTGTGGATGCAGCCGGGGGCCGAGAACGAGGCCGCGGCCGAAGCCGCGCAGGCGGCCGGCCTGACCGCGGTGGTCGGGGAGTGCCTGTACGCGCGCCACAAGGCCTGGCGCGCCGAGCTCGAGCAGTAGCGGCGGCGCCGCGACCGCGCCTCAGCCCCGCCGCTTCAAGCCGAGCTCGCGCCAGTCGGGCATCCAGTCCTCGAGCGGCTCCACCTCCGCCAGCGCGGCTGCGCTGATCGGGATCCCCCACTTGGTGAAGAAGGGTCCGAGGTCGCGGCCGGTCGCGCGCGACATGCGGATCATCCACTGATCGCGCTTCTGCTGGTCGTCGCGCGGACGCTCCCGAGCCGACAGGGCCTCGTACTCGGCGAAGACGGCGGTGAAGGGCTGCCAGCCGAACTCCTTCTGCAGCTGGGCGTACATCAACAAGGCCAGGCCGGGCTTGCTCTTCCACTGCGCGTAGGGTGCGCCGGCCTCGAAGTAGGCCTCGGCGCTCTTCTTCTGGCCTTCGAGCCACGGGTTGTGCCACGGCTCGATGCCGTTGAGCCGGTGGCCGGCGTGCAAGGAGAACAGGTTGCAGGTGACCTCGCCGGTGCCGGCGAAGGTCCAGTCGCCGCGCTGGCAGTTGTGGCCGAGTTCGTGGTAGTGGCCCCACGATCCCTCGCGCTCGAGCCGCTCGACGTCGACGGTGGTGCCGAAGGGGCGTCCGCCGCTGGGTCGGGTCACGTCGAGCCAGGTCATGATCGGGTAGCCGGCGTGCATGTAGCCGGCGCTGATCTGCACGTCGGCGACGAAGCGCTCGGGCCGCGCGGGCACGGGGCGGGCGCCGAGGGCGGAGTGGGCCTCCATCACCGAGTCCCAGAAGCGGGCCAGCCGCGCCGGGTCCTCGAGCTCGCGGATCGCCGCGGACGGCACCGTAAGGATCAGGTGTTCGCCGGCGATCTCGGCCCACGGCGCGGGCGCGAGGCGCTCCTCCGCCCAGGCCTCGGCGGCGCCGGGCTGCGCCAGCTCGAAGTAGGGCGCCTCCACCACGCCGTCGAGCTCGAGGTGCAGCGGGGCGGCGGCGCCGGCGCCGGCCTCGAGGTAGATCAGGCCGCCGAAGGGGCTCGCGACCGGGGTCTCGTCGCCGCGGAGCTCGAAGCGGCGGCTGACGCTCGGCCAGCGCTTCCAGGCATCGTGGTGGGCGATGGAGTCGGTGTGCGGGCCGATGCGGAGCCGCCAGCCGTCGAGGCTTCCGCGCCGGGCGCGGATGGTCACGATCTCGCCGGGCGCGGCATAGGCGCCGGTGCTGACCCAGCCGCGGTCGGTGCGGTTGAGGACCAGCGGGGAGAGGCGGCGCGGCGCGTCCGCGGGCACGGCGCCGGGGAAGTGCTCCACTCCGGGCGCGGGCGTGAGCTCCTCCACCGGCGCGTCCTGCCAGACGCGGGTCCAATAGGCGACCTGCAAGCGGGAGATCGGGTCGTCGCCGCGCAGCGGCCGGGTCTCCGAAGGCGGCGCGAACTGCGATTGGTCGGTGAGGAAGCTCTGCACCGCCGGCAGGAACAGGAGGTCGTCGGCGGGGACCGATTGCAGGGCGCGCTCGAGGGCGGTGAAGCCATCGGTGCGGCCTTGGTGGGAGAGCTGGCGCAGGGCCGCGGCGGCGTGAGCGTCGTCGGGGCGGGAGTCGGCGACCGAGTAGGGACCGCCGCCGAGGTAGGTCGGGCCGAACACCAATCCCATCGGCGCCAGCACCTGGTTGGAGGGGCCGTCCTCGCGCAGCACCTGCTCGGGGTGGAGCTGCTGCCAGCCCCACGGGCACTCGCCGACGACCAGGCCGCCGCCGGCGTGCACGAAGGCGCGCAGGGCTTCGCGGCGGGCGGGCGGGAGGTCACCGCCGGCCCAGGTGACGACCGCGGCGGTGGCGAGGTCGGCCTGGCGGACCTCGGCGATGACCGGCGCGACCTCGGAGGTGGGATCCAGGTCCCCCATCGCCCAGGCGAGGGCGTTGGCGAGCAGGCGGGCGCGGCCGCTGCCTTCGGGTCCGCCGCCGAGGTAACCGCCGTGGCCGAAGGCGACGACCCGGCCCTCGCCGTAGCGGGCGGCGGCGACCACGGCCTCGCCGTTCTTGGCCGTGAGCACGGCGAAGGCGTCGGGGCCGAAGGCGACCACCGGACCGGGGATGCCGGTCTGCTCGAGGGCGGTGACCCCCTCCAGCAGGGCGGCGCGGTCGGCGGCGTGGTCGAAGGCGGGCGCGGCGCCGGTCGCGGCGTCGGCCTGCGGCAGGAGGAGGAGGGCGAAGGCGGCCAGCATCGGGCATCATGCTAGGCCGAAGCTGGGACCGGGTATCTCCGCTCCTCGGACCGGTTTTTGACAGCCTGGCCATCCCCCCCCATCCTGGAGTCCCCTCGCCCCCCTCGCATGCCCCTCACCGCCACCTCCCTCGCCCTCACCGCCGCCGCCGTCTTCGCCGCCCTCGCGGGCCTCTCCCCGGCCGCGAAGGCCCAGACCGCCTCGGTCACCTATCAGCTGGAGAACGTCTGGCTCGACCCGGACATCACCCACCCTTGGGAGGGTCCGCAGCCGCTGACCGGCACCTTCATCTGGACCTACACCGTCGGCGACTTCGAGAACGGCAACGGCGTCTTCACCGACCTGACCCTGCCGTGGCTGCCGAGCAACCCGCCGCCGTTGATCACGACCATCGACCTGGGTTCGATCGAGGTCTCGATGAGCGGCAACTGGCACGGGCTGGGCGCGGACGTTCAGCTCTTCCTGCTGAACGACCTGGACCCGAACCTGCCGTCGGTGATCGATCAGGCCCGCAGCGCCTTCGAGATCGAGAACGGCGTGGTCCGCAAGGGCCACGTGATCAGCGGCAGCGTGGTGCCCGAGTTCCAGATGGACCTGGTGGTGGCGGGCACCTGCCCCACGCACCAATTCCAGCTCAGCGGCGTGACCGCGAACGGCAGCGCCGCGCTGCTCTACGGCTTCGGCATGGGCGCCTTCGCGGTGCCCAACGGCTACCCCTGCGCCGGCACCGTGCTCGGCCTCGACCCGACCGCCTCGCTGGCGGCGGTCCTGAACGCCGACGCCGTCGGCAACGCCGTGCTGGTCCAGACCGTGCCCTCCGGGGCCTGCGGGCTGGTCTATCTGCAGGCGCTCGATCTCAGCAGCTGCGGGCTCAGCCCGGTGGTGCTGCTCGGCTAGCCGCCGATCTTGGTCGACAATTGCCGTTCAAGATCGCTCGAAAGGGCGTTCTCCAGGGACATGCACCGCCACCTCCTCCCCCTCTGCGCCCCCCTCTTGCTCGCGCTGCCCGCGGCCGCCCAAGGCGGCCCCTGGGGCGCGAAGATGGACCTCTACGGCCCCCACGCCGACGCCGCCCTCGGCGCCGACGTCGCCATGCTCGGCGACGTGAACGGCGACGGCACACCCGATCTCGCGGCCACCGACAACTGGCTGGCCGCCGGCACCGCGGTCGGAGGAGGATGGACGCGGGTCTACTCCGGCCAAGACGGCAGCCTGATCTGGGAGATCCAGGATGCGGCACCCAGCGTCAGCGAGTTGAAGGTGAAGGGTTTGGGAGACCTGAACGGCGACGGATTGGCGGACTTCGCGGTCGGCAACTACCTCGGCGAGATCGCCGGCGGAATCTCCCAGACCGGGGCGGTCACGGTCTACTCCGGCGCCGACGCCTCGGTGATCTGGCAGGCCGCGGGCCTCGGCACCTGGGAGTATTTCGGTGGCATGCTGCACTCCTACGGAGACTACGACGGGGACGGCCTCACCGACCTCCTGGTCGGCGCCACCGGCGCGAGCGGGAACTCCGGCAGCATCACCCTGTTGGCCGGCGCCGACGGCTCGGTCATCCAGACCTACCTCGGCAACTCCTCGTTTTCCGGCTTCGGCACGGCGGTCGCGAGCCCGGGCGACCTCGACGGCGACGGCTACGGCGACCTGGTGATCGGGCTGCCCAACTACGACAACCTCACTTGGTGGGCCTACGACATCGGCCGGATCGAGGTGGTCTCCGGCCAGACCGGCGCCCTGCTCTACGCCATGGACGGGGTCTATGACTACGAGCAGCTCGGCGCGGCCCTGGCCGAGCTGGACGACATGACCGGCGACGGAGTGCCCGACTTCGCCGCGACCTACGGCGACGCGCCGCTCGGCTCGGTCCGCTTCTTCTCCGGCGCCAACGGAGCGCAGTTCGGCTCCTTCCTCCCCGCGCAGTACAACGTCAGCGCGGGCCTCGCGCGGGCCGGGGACACCAACGGCGACGGTTACTCCGACCTCGTCAACTCCTCGGCCGGCCCGACCGCCGGCTCCTCCTCGCTCGGCATGGTGCGGATCATCTCCGGGCAGGACGGCTCGCTGATCTACGAGGACTACGGCGACGGCGTCAACAAGGCCTTCGGCACCGCGGTCACCGGCGGCCAGGACATCGACGGCGACGGCTCGACCGAGGTCCTGGTCGGCTCCTACCTCTACGCCAGCGACGCCGGCATGATCCGCGTGCTCGGCATCGAGCCCTGGCTGACCGCCAGCGCCCTCACCCTGTCCGCCGCCAACGGCGGCCTGGTGGACTACGCGATCGACTTCCCGGCCGACGCCGCCGGCGACACCTACCAGCTGCTGGCCTCGGCCTCCGGCGCGGGTCCGACCATGCTGCCCGGCGGCGTCCCGGTCCCGCTGACCCTGGACACCTGGCTGGCGAGCACCTTCCTCGGCTCCTACCCGTCAGCGGTCCTGACCCCGGTCGGCACCCTCGACGCGGCCGGCGACGGCGCCAGCGCGATCCAGATCCCGGCCGGCGTGCTCCCCGCCAGCATGATCGGCGCCACCTTCCGCTTCGCCGCCGTGTGTACCCCGAACGGATCGGTCTACCGCTACGCCTCCAGCTCGGTGCCGCTGGAGTTCGTGCCCTAGCGAGGAGCCTCGCGCCGATCGAGGCCGCTCCCCCCATCCGGGTAGGGCTTCAACTCGCCTCCGAAGAAGGCCGGAACACGCCAGGGTAGTGGGGGTCGGCGGCAGCTCGTCGCTTCCAGCGATCCCTCTCCCAGCGTTCACATTCCGGACACTCGGCGACTCCGAAACCCAAGGATCCGTTCCCGAGTTGAAGAGGCTTGCCGTCCCGATGTTCTCGAAGGAGCCGGAGCCCGGCGGCGAGCGGAGGCTCGGCACCCCCCGTGAAATCCAAGGGAAGAAACCTCCGGGCGATACGGACCTCAATCTCGGCGAGTACCTCCCAGGAACACCCAGCATCGGTGCACACCTCCTGACGGACGGGGAATCGCCACCTGCCGTCTTCACGAGACTCCAAATCGAGGTGCCCCTCGAAGAACCTCATCTCAGGCAACTCGATCGTGATCAAACCCTGGGGGGTCTCCAAAGGGAAGGGCTCCATGGCGCGCACGGCTCCCCACTCCCAATCCACTCCCCCCTGGAACCCGACATCCCCCATGTCAGTCGGAGTGACCTCGATCAACAGCCCCTCGCGAAGATTGGTCCACAAGGGAGCCGCCACGCCGGAATGCCCCTCGGCCATGCAGACATCGCTCAGGTAGTTCCGCTCCCAGGAGGCATTCAGGAACACCGCCTCTCCGTCCCGGGTCCATTCGCTCACCTCACGAAAGACCTCACCCACGGCACCCCGAGTCTCCCGGCCAGGACCAGGGGGAGGCAGGACCTGCACCTCGACGACGAGGTCTCGAGCTTGGAAGGGCTCCACCGTCTCCTGCCCCTGGCAAGAGAGCAGCGAGGCCGAACAGAGGAGAGCAAGACAGAGCGGCTTCATACGCGGCGACCGAGGAGGGTCGACCACGATGATAGCTCGCCGACAGGGGCGGGACTTGCGCTCAGCGCACGAAGTCGACCTGCGGCGGGGCCGGGATCAAGCCCTGCTCGTGGGCGCGCTGCAGGAACAGCTTGACCGACTCGCGGCCGTCGTCGCCGTAGTCGAGCGTGCGGTCGTTGACGTACATGCCGATGAACTCGTCGGCCTTGGCCAGGTCCAGGTCGCGGCCGAACTGCAGCGCGTACTTCACCGCCTCCTCGCGGTGCTCGAGCCCGTAGCGGATCGAGTCCTGCAGGAGCCGTGACACGCGCGGGATGTCCTCGCCGAGGTCGCGGCGGATGGTGTTGCCGCCGAGCGGCAGCGGCAGACCGCCGGTCTCCTCGCCCCACCACTCGCCGAGGTCGAGCAGCAGCTTCAGGCCGAGCTCCTGGAAGGTGAGCTGGCCCTCGTGGATCAGCAGGCCGGCGTCGTACTCGCCGCGCGCGACCGCCGCCGGGATCTGGTCGAACTCGACCAGCTCGTAGTCGTACGGCCCGAGGCACATCTGCGCCGCCAGGTGCGCTGAGGTCCACTCGCCGGGCACCGCCATGCGCAGGCCCTTGCCCTTCTCCAGCGCCGACAGCGGCATCTCGGCGCGGGCGACGATGCGCGGGCCGTAGCCCTCGCCCATCGAGGCGCCGTGGTTGAGCAAGGTGTACTTGTCCGAGACGTAGGCGTAGGCGTGGATCGAGACCGCGGTGATCTCGTACTCGCCCTTCAGCGCGCGCCGGTTCAGGGTCTCGATGTCCTCGAGCTTGTGCTCGAAGCGCAGCTCGCCGGTGTCGAGCTTGTCCGCCGCCAGCGCGTAGTGCATGAAGGCGTCGTCGGGGTCCGGGCTGTGGCCCAGCAGCAGGGTCTTCGTGGCGGTCTCGCTCATGATTTCGGACGGTTTCGTCGCCTTTGGCCTGGGGTGGGGCCTGCCGGCGGCGCGGCATTTCCGGGGCGGGGCGGCCCGCCCGGAACGGCGGATTCTACAATCCCGCGCCATGAGCGACGCCCCGAAGGATCCCCGCGACAAGATGAACGCCGGCGTGCTGGCCGAGAGCCGGCTCGTGAACGGCCTGCCCGGCCTCGGCGCCTTCCGCGTCAAGCCCGCCGACGGCGGCGAGGTGCCGGATTTCGCCGCCGGCCAGGCCACCGCGGTGGCCTTCGAGCAGGACGGCGAGGTGCTGACCCGCTACTACTCGGTCGCCTCCGCCCCCGAGCAACGGGAGGCCTTCGACTTCCTCGTCGTCGACGCCAAGGGGACCGGCAAGGGCCTGTTCGCGCTCGAGCCGGGCGCGCCGGTCTGGTTCGGCTCCTGCGCCGGCAAGCTGACCCTGGAGCGCACCGACTGCCGCCACCTGGTGCTGCTCGGCACCGGCACCGGCCTGGCGCCGTACCTGTCGATGCTGCGCCACCTGAAGGCGCGCGCCGCGGCCGGACAGTCGGTGCCGGTGGCGGTGGCGCTGTTCCACGGCGCCCGCCGCGGCGCCGAGCTGGCCTTCCGCGAGGAGCTGGAGGCGCTGGCCGCCGAGCAGCCCTTCCGCTTCTTCTACCTGCCCTGCGTCAGCCGCGCCGACGAGGAAGCCGACTTCGATGCGGCGCGCACCACCGCCGGCCGCGCCGACGAGGCCGCGGCGCAGGTGCTCGGCCTGCCCAGCCCCGGCGGCGACCAGCGCGGCGTGCGCTTCCCCGAAGGCTTCGACGCCGCCGCCCTCGGCGCCATCCTGCCCGAGGACGACACCGCCATCTACCTGTGCGGCAACCCGAAGATGATCGACGCCTTCGACGCCGCCTGCGACGACACGGCGCGCAAGGAGCACCTGGTCTTCGAGCGCTGGTGGTAGGCCGCGAGCCCGCCTAAGCAAGCTCCATCACGAGCTCGATCCACTCCCCTTGGCGGAAGTGGAAGTCGGGAGCCGCCAGCCGGTCGATCGGGAAGCCCCGCTCCTGCGTGACCAGGTCGGCTTCCTCACCGTGCCAGCAGGTGAAGAGCTCCCGCACTCGGTGCTCGCGGACGTACTCGACCAGAGCCGCCACGGATTCCGCTGCCGCCCGGAGCTCCCGCTCGCAGGTCTCCGCGATGGGGAATTCCCGTCCGTATTGGAAGCCGCAGCCGCATTCCTCGTAGCTCCCGGCATAGACCAGGTGCTCGACCCGGAAGTGCCGCCTGACGACTTCCTGTTCGGGCGACAGCGGGGCGACGTGGAACCTCGGCGCCTCCAGCGGCCAGGTCGGGGAGTCCATCGCCCCCTCGGCGAGCTCCGGATAGGGAATCAGCGGGAGCGGGTGGTCGGCGCCGAGGTAGAGGGCGAGGCACACGGTTCCCCCTCCTCAATCCTGCCGCACCCAGCCGGTCTCGAGCGAGGCGAAGCGAAGGCGCGCCTGGCCGCCGGTCGGCCGGGCGTTGGGGTCCTCCTCGCGGTAGATCGGGTACTCGCGCCACAGCTCGCCGTCGACGAGGGTGAAGGCGTCGTGCCCCATGTACCCCCCTGCCTGGTGCGGGTGCAGGTCGGGCACTTCGAGCGGCTGCCAGGCCGATTCGGCGTCGCGGCTCCACACCTGCAAGGCGCCGTAACCGCCGCTGCCAGCGGAGCGCGTCACCACCAAGACCTCGCCGCGGCCGTCGCCGTCGAGGTCGTGGAACCAGAGCTTCTCGACGCTGCCGTCGCGCTCGCCGGCGATGCGTTCGACCGGACGGTCCGGCCAGCGCAGGACGACGGCGTAGCTGCCGATCGAGGCCTCTTCCCCGGCCGGGATCCGCAATTCGAGGACCGGCGGGTCCTCCTGCTCCGGCTGGCAGGCGGCGGCCAGGAGCAGGCCGGCGAATCCCGCGATCAGGGCGGCGGGGCCGGGGAGGAGGATTCGGCAGCTCGACACGGGGCGGATCCTAGCCGCGGTGGCCACGATTTCCTGAGGGAATGCGGCCTCCCCTGACGGATGGAGGGAAGACCCATGACCCCGCCGACCGCTCCCGCCCGCGCGCTCCCTGGCGCTCCCCTTCCGGCCGCCGCCCCGGCGCTAGGATGCGCGCCGAGCATGATCTACCAGGACCAGCTGCACCTCTCCACGCCCGGCCGCGGCTGCACCGACATCAGCGCCGAGGTCGCCGCGGTGGTCCGCGCCTCCGGCTGCGCCGCGGGCCTCGCCACGGTCTTCGTCCATCACACCAGCGCTTCGCTGTTGATCTGCGAGAACGCCGACCCGCAGGTGCTGCGCGACCTCGAGGCCTGGATGAGCCGCGCGGTGCCGGACGGCGACCCGATCTACCGCCACACCGCCGAAGGCCCCGACGACATGCCAGCGCACGTGCGCTCGGTGCTGACCGCCAGCTCGCTGTCGGTACCGGTGAGCGGCGGTCGGCTCGGGCTCGGCACCTGGCAGGGCATCTACCTCTACGAGCACCGCGCCGCGCCGCACTCGCGGCGGGTCAGCGTCACCGTGGTCGGGGAGGCCTGAGCGGTGTCGCTGCTCACCGCGCCGAACCGGCTGTCGCTGGCCGTCTTCGCCTGGGTCGCGCTGTTCGGCAGCGGCTGGGCGGCCGGGGAAGACGAGGAGGTCCGGGGCTTCGTGGCGGTCACGGCGGGCATCGGTCTGCTCGCCGGCGCCGCCGCCCTGATCCCGGGCTACTCCGCTCGCCACACCCTGCGCGAGTTGGCCATCGCCGCCCTACTTGCGCTCGGCGCCGGGATCACCGCCTGGCGGCACGGGCCTGGCCCCTACACCGGAGTGGCCCCGCTGGCCGGCCTGCTGGCTGCCGCCGCCCTGCTGCGGCTGG
>CAZXTO010000061.1:0-13340 GCA_964643675.1 uncultured Planctomycetales bacterium | reverse complement strand
GACAGGATCGCGGCCGGCCCGGTTTCCCGCAAGCCGGGAGCTCAGTAGAAGCGGATGCTGAGCGGGTTGCTGTCGGAGAAGGCGCCGCCGCCGTCGCGGGCGACCGCCTCGAAGTGGACCCAGCGGCCGGCGGCGCCGGAGGGCACCGGCCCGGAGGTGTAGCTGCCAGTGCCGCTGGCGGAGTTCGTGCCCGAGTAGAGCACGGTCGTGGGCGCGCCGAGGTCGAAGGAGTGTCCAGCCACGATCGACCCCGTGAGGCTCAGCGAGTAGGCCAGCCAGGCATCGGAGTTGGCCGGCGCCCCGGACCAGTCGAAGCTGATGGACTGCCCGGTCGGCGAGTAGCTCGGGCCGGTCAGGTGGATGGTGTCGAGTCCGCCGCTGCCGGTGAAGTCGCGAACGAATACATCAGTCAGATTGTTTGAATCACCGGGGACGAAGGGATTCGTCGACTCGAAGGCAGCAAACCGTCCATCAGCTGAAATCGCGGAACCCTGATAGTGGTGGCTCCCATAGATACCTGATCTCCCACTCCCCTCGTTGCCAAGCCAGTCCACGCTGGTTCTGGTAGTGGTCCCAGTATTCCGATCGTGGAGGAAGACGTCATAAGTGCCATTGGTATCTCCAGGAACCAAATTGGTGGCTCGGGATTCGAATAGCACGAAACGCCCATCGGAACTAATCGTGCAAGCACCGCTGGCGGAGTCGGCTTCTTGCCCCTGAGTGGAAATGCTGACTCGCTCGAGAAGGCCTGAACTATGGTGAAGGACGTAGATATCTGCCGCCCCGTTCGTATCGAGGGGAATTAGCGGCAGACCGGATGAGAAGGCAAGGAAGCTGCCGTCAGACGAGAACGCTGATTCTCTTAGGCTGATCGCAAAGCCTGTCAGGTCTTGGATCTGAAACCTGGAATTTCTCTCCAAGTTCACCACATAGAGCGGAAGATAGGAATTCCAATGCCCGCCGGCCATCATGTTGCTCGACTGCGAGCCGACAGTGAGCATGCTCCCATCATCGGAGATCCTGGGGGTGCTTGCACCGAAGTCGAGTTCATTGCCGGACCACCCCAGGAGCCGGGTGAGGGATTGAGTCGAGACCTCGAAAAAGAACACGTCGTAGGATCCATTCGTATCGTTCGCAACAAGAGTGTCTCCGTCCGAATGAAAGACCACCCATTCACCATCCCCAGATAGCATAGGCCTCTTATTCCAGGCGGAGCCGTTGTCCTCCTGGCCTCCGGGACCAACATTGATTCGTGTCAGGGTGTTCAAGAGGCGATCCTTCAGGAAGATATCCTTGCTGTTGTTCGTGTCGTTCGGCACCAGATTGGTGGCCAAACTCTCGAAGGCGACATAGCGACCATCGTCAGAAACGCTCGGCCAATCGCAGTTCTTGTCCGCCTCGACACCACCATCTCCAAGACTCACTCGCTCAGTCGTGCCGAGCAGGCGGTCATGCAAGTAAATATCCAAGGCTGGGTTGGTCTTGCCCGGTACCAAGTTGGTGGCGCCAGAGCTGAAGACGACGAAGCGACCGTCGGCCGAAATGTCGAGGTTCACAGAGCTGCCGTTCGCTTCATTGCCGGCGCTGTCGACGCTGACTCGTTCGATTCCCTGCGCGGCGAGGCCGGGTGCGAAGCAGAAACAAGAGCCAAGGAGGATCAAAGGGAGCGGATAACGCATCCCGGAAGCTAGCAAGGGGCCGCCGGCAGCCGCAAGCCTTGCCCGCATCAATCCCTCGAATCCTCCGGTCAGCGACCGGAGGAGCTCGGTCGATCAGAAGCTGCGCGAGCGGTAGGACAGGCTGATGACCGTCAGCGAGCTGGTCGGCATCAGGATCGCGGCGACCAGCGGATTGAGCAAGCCGGCCATGGCCAGGGCGACGCCGAGGCCGTTGTAGGCCAAGGAGACGACCAGATTGCGGCGGATCACGCGCACGGTGCGGCGGGCGCCGTCGAGCAGGTGGACCACCCCGCGCACGCCCTCCTCGGTCATGAAGACGTCGGCCGCGGCCAGGCTGGCCTCGGCGCCGCCGTGCACCGCGACGCCGGTGGTGGCGGCGGCCAGGGCGGCGGCGTCGTTCACGCCGTCCCCCACCATCAGCACCGGGCCGCGGGCGCGCTCCGCCTCGACCACCGCGACCTTGCCCTCGGGGCTGACGCCGCCGTGGCAGTGCTCGGCTTCGATGCCGAGCTGGCGGCCGACCGCCGCCACCACCTCCGGGTGGTCGCCGGAGAGGATGCCGACGCTCCATCCGCGCGCGCGCAGCTCCGCCAGCGCCTCGGCCGCGTCCGGGTGGATGGCGTCGCCGAGGCCGGCGGTGGCGAGGTGGCGGCCGTCGACCGCGACCAGCACCGGGGTGAGCGCGTCGTGGGCTTGGCGCTCGACCCGCGCCTCCTCTTCGGCCGGCAGCGCCACGCCGGAGTCGCGCAGGAAGCGCGGCGAACCGACCAGGACCCGCCGCCCCTCGACGGTTCCGCGCAGGCCCAGGCCCTGGAGCTCCTCCACATCGACCGCCTCGGGCACGCCGGCGGTCTCGGCGGCGAAGGCTGCCCGGAAGGCCTCGGCATAGAGGTGCGAGCTGTGGGCCTCGAGCGCCAGCACCAGCCGCTTGGCCTCGTCCGAGCCGTGCCAGGCCGCCACTCCGACCTGGCCACGCGTCAGCGTGCCGGTCTTGTCGAGCAGCACCCTCCCCGGCCGCGCCAGCCGCTCCAGCACCTCGCCGCCCTTGACCAGGATGCCGCCGTGCGCCGCGCGGCCGACCGCGGCGGCGATCGCCAGCGGCGTCGCCAGCCCCAGCGCGCAGGGACAGGCCACGATCAGCAGGGCGATGGTGTGCTCGACCGCGTTGGCGGCGTCGAGCTGCAACCACAGCAGGAAGTTGAGCGCCGCCAGCACCAGCACCGCCATCACGAACCAGCCCGACAGCCGGTCGGCCAGGCGCACGATCGGGGCCCGCTCGCGGGCGTAGCGCTCGACCAGCTTCATCAGCCGGCCGACGCGGGTGTCCTCGCCGGTGGCTTCGACCTCGACCACCACCCGCGCCCGCAGGTTGACGGTGCCGGCGTGGGCGCGGGCGCCGGGCCCGACCTCCACCGGCCGCGACTCGCCGCTCAGCAGCGAGAGGTCGAACAGCGAGCTGCCCTCGACCACCCGGCCGTCGGCCGGAACCGAGTCGCCGGCGCGGACCTCGACCCGAGCGCCGGCGCTGATCGCGTCGAGCGGCACCTCCTCGACCGCGCCGTCCTCGCGGATCCGCCGCGCCCGCCCCGGCGTCAGAGCGTAGAGCAGCTCCAGCGAGTCGTAGGCGGCGCGCTGCTGGCGCTGCTGCACGAAGCGGCCGACCAGCAGGAAGAAGACCAGCACCGTGACCGACTCGAAGTAGACCTCACCGCCGCCGGTGACGGTGTTCACCGCCCCGCCGACCAGGCCGGCGCCCAGGCCGATCGCGATCGGCAGGTCCATGTGGCTGGTGCGGGTGCGCAGCGCCGCCCAGGCGCCGGTGAAGAAGACCCGCCCCGGCCACACCAGCTGCACCACGGTCAGCAGCAGCGAGGTCCAGCGCAGCAGGTCGCGGTACTGCTCCTCCATGCCGTGCAGCCAGCCGCCGTAGAGCGCGAAGGCCATCAGCATGACGTTGCCGGCCAGCGCGCCGGCCACGCCGAGCCGGGTGAAGGCGCGCCGGTCCTCGGCCCGCCGCCGCTTCAGCTCCTCGCCGCCGCGCACCGGGTGCGGCGGGTAGCCGAGCCGGTCGAGGGCCTGGGCGATGGCCGACAGCGGCTGGGCGTCGGCGTCCCAGGTCACCGTGACGATCGAGCGGCCGAGGTGCAGCCGCGCCTCCACCACCCCGGGCAGCACCTGCGGCAGCTTCTCCACCAGCCACACGCAGGCGGCGCAGTGCACGCCCTCGAGGTAGAGCTCGACCCGGCTCAGCTGCTCCCCCACCGGCTCGCAGTAGAGCTCGCGGAAGCGCTCGTGGTCGAATTCCTCGAAGCCGCGGCCGGTGGTGGCGGCCTGCTTGCCCTCGGCGTCGAGCTGCTGCTTGAGCTGGTAGTAATCCTGCAAGCCGCAGCCGTGGATCGCCTCGTAGACGGTGCGGCAGCCGTTGCAGCAGAACTGCCGCTCGGCCTCGGCCTCGACCAGGCCGGCCGGCACCGGCAGCGCGCAGTGGGCGCACGCGGGCTCCGGCGGAGTGGTGGGCTTGGCTTCCACGGTCGGGATTATCGTGCTTCGGCCGGCGGGTCGGCCGCCGGCGGATCGGCCGCGGGCGGGTGGGCCGGCGGATCGTGGAGGTGGTCTTCCGGCGCGGCGTCGTCCTCGGCGCAGCAGGGCGCCTCCTCCAGCTCGAGGCCGCCGCCGCCGACCTGGTCGGTGTAGTCGGGGATCTGCAGGCGGCCGAAGACCGTCGCTAGGCCGACCACCACCAGCGCCAGGGCGGTGGCCACCGGCAGGTGCCGGCGCAGCGGTCCGGCCAGCTTCTGCACCCCGACACCCAGCGCCGCCAGCACCGGCACCGTGCCGGCCCAGAAGGCGGTCATCGCCAGCGCGCCCAGCCAGGGGCTGGCGGTGCCGGCGGCGGTGACCACGAAGGCGTAGAGCCAGCCGCAGGGCAGGAAGGCGGTCAGCAGGCCGATGGTGGCCGCGCGCATCACCGGCGGCTGGGCCTGAGTGCGCTTCATCAGCCGGCCGAAGCCGTCCCGCACGAAGGCCGGCGCCGGCGGATGCGGCACCCGCACGCCCCGCCAGCGCAGCAGCACCACCACGCCGAAGGCGACCATCAGGCCGCCAGCGAGCACCGCCGCGCCCTGCTTCACCCCCACCGCCGAGCCGCCCAGGTCGACCGCCGCCCCGAAGGCGCCGCTGGCCAAGCCGAGCGCCGCGTAGCTGAGCAGCCGCCCGCCGTGATAGGCGAGGTGGACCGGCGCGCCGCGGCCGCCGGCGGCGGCGAAGGCCACCAGCCCGCCGCACATGCCGGCGCAGTGCAGACTCCCCGCCAGGCTCGCGACGAAGACGGTGCCGGCGAGAGCGAGCACGGCGGCCTTACCCGGCCGCTGCCGGCTGCAGGAACAGGAAGGGCTTCTGGGTGGCGGTGTAGACCTCGCCGCCGGCCTCGACCCGGAAGCGGAACTCCCACTTGCCCGGCCGCCGCACCGGCAGCTCGGCGCCGTAGCGGCCATCCCCCCGCGGCTCCAGCTCGGCCTCGACCCGCTCCAGGGAGCGCGCCACCGGGAAGGCCTCCAGGCTGACCCGCGCGCCCTCGATGGCGGCGCCCTCGCGGTCATGCAGCGTGATGGTGACCGGCGAGACGCGCGCGCCCTCGACCACCGCCGCCTGCAGGCTCAGCGTCCAGCCGAGGCGCTGGTTGCGCTCGGCTTGCTCGAGCGCAGCGTCGTGCGCCAGGCCCTTCTGGTAGTAGTCCTCTTCCACCCCGAAGCCGGGGTCGTTGAGCGCCACGTAGACCGTGATGCCGCCGATCGTCGCCGACAGCAGCAGCAGGCCCACCGGCACGAACATCCACAGGTTGCGTTCCTTCATGCTCGGCTCAGAAGGGGCCCAGGGCCTGGAACTCGAGCAGGTGCTCGAAGTCGACGCCGTCGGAGATCGTGATCGGCACCATCGCCTTGCCGCCCTCGAAGACCTCGCGCGGCAGGTAGAGGTGCACGATGCCCATGCCCGACTGGCCGCCGGCGACCACCACCGGGTTGATCGGGATCAGGCCCTCGACCCCCTCCGGCAGGCTGATCGTGTAGCGGCGCTCCTCCTTGGCCCGGTTGTCGAGGCGGAAGTTGACCAGGTTGCGCACCCGGCCGTCGGTCATGACCTCGAAGGGCGCGCCCTTGGCCCGCTGGATCTGGACCATGCCCGACTCGCGGCCGGCGAGCTGCACCGTGAACAGGACCAGCAGGCCGGTCAGGATCACCGGATAGGCGATCGTGCGCGGGCGGAACCAGCGCGTGATCCGGCCGGCCAGGCTCTCCTGGCTGGCGTAGCGGATCAGGCCGGTGGGCTTGCCGATCTTCTCCATCACGCCGTCGCAGGCGTCGATGCACTCGGCGCAGGCGACGCACTCCATCTGCAGGCCGTCGCGGATGTCGATGCCGGTCGGGCAGGTGGCCACGCACAGGCTGCAGTCGACGCAGTCGCCGAAGCTCTGGCCCTCGGCCGCCTTCTTGCGCGCCGGCATCTTGGCCCGCGACTCGCCGCGGCTCTCGTCGTAGCCGATGATCAGCGAGTTGCGGTCGAGCAGCACGGCCTGCAGGCGGCCGTAGGGGCAGGCCAGGGTGCAGAGCTGCTCCCGGAACCAGCCGAAGTCGAGCAGCATCAGCAGGGTGGTGAACCAGACGATGCTGAAGCCCACCGGGTGCTCCGCCGGCGAGCTCATCGACCACTCGAGGACCACCGGACCGCCGACGAAGTAGGCCAGGAAGGTGTGCGAGAGGTGGGCCGACACCAGGGTGAAGAGCCCGAACTTGAGCAGCTTGCGCCACTGGGCGGCCACCTTCCCGCCCTTGGCGTAGCTCTTGCCCTCGACCAGGCGCTCGAGCGGCCGGTAGAGGAACTCCAGGTACACCGTCTGCGGGCAGCCCCAGCCGCACCAGGCCCGGCCGATCAGCGAGGTCAGGTAGAAGATGCCGAGGAAGATCAGCAGCAGCAGCAGCGCCAGCAGCGGCGTCTCGGTCGGCCGGAAGCTGACGCCGAAGAAGGCGAAGTCGCGCTGGACGACGTCGAGCAGGATCGCCGGCTTGCCGCCGATCGGGATCCACGGCAGCGCGTTGAACAGCCCGATCAGGAAGTAGGCGACCGCGCGGCGCCGCTTCCACCACTTGCCCTTCGACAGGCGCGGGTGGAGCCAGCGACGGGTGCCATCCGGATTGAGGGTCGAGAGGACCTGATCCGGCGCTTCGAGGAATTCGACTTCCTGGCTCATGCCCCCCTCATGGGATCCAGAGAAGGGGCATGGTAGCCCCTTCTCTGCAGCTGCTCAGCCGCTAGTTGCTCGGCCAGGGAGCGATCTCCTTGGCCTTGGGATCCACTGGACGCGGCGCGGCGGGCGTGGTTCCCCGCAGGCTCGCGACGTAGGCCGTGACGAAGTAGATCTCCTGGTCCGACAGGATGCTCGTCTGCGGGACCATGGCGGTGCCCTCGACGCCGTTGCGGACCACCGAGAGCATCCCCATCAGGTCGTCGTAGTTGATCGCCAGGTCGTCGCAGAAGTTCGCGCCGAGGGCGACCTTGCCGCCGCCGTCGTCGGCGTGGCAGGCCACGCAGCCCTTGGAGGCGTACAGGGAGGCGCCGATCGCGACCGCGTCCTCGTTGCCCATCAGCGTGAGCAGGGTCTCGTCGCTGTCGGTCAGCTCGCCGAAGCGGGCGTAGCCGGACTCGCGCGCCTCCTCGACCTGGGCCTGCCAGGACGCGGTGATGCTCTTGCCCGGGTAGACGTGGAACCAGACCCAGTACAGGACGCTGAACACGAAGGAGCCCCAGAACAGCAGCTTCCACCAACCCGGGAGCGGGTTGTCGTACTCCTGGATGCCGTCGTAGCTGTGGTCGGTCAGGTAGTCTTCGGGGAGGTGCTCAGTCATCGGAGGGCTCCGGCTGGCTGGGGAGGCGGGAGGCGGCGGAGCGGGCCTCGTTCAAGGGGAGCTGGGAGGCCGCGTCGAACTGGTCCTTGCTGCCCAGGACCACCCAGGCCAGCACCAGCAGGAAGAAGGCGAGGAAGAAGAGGGTGCCGATCATTGCGTCACCTCCTTCGGCATGGTGTCGGTGCCGAGCCGCATCAGGTAGGCGATCAGGGCGGTGACCTTCTTGGTCTCGAGGCCCTCGACCTCGACCTGCTCGGCGCGGATCGCGGCGGCCAGCTCAGCGGCCTGGGCGGCCGCGGCGCCGGCGCCGCCTTCGACCTCCTCGTCGCTGTAGGGCACGCCGAGGATCTGCATCGCCCGCATGCTCTTCGGGATGCGCTCGAAGTCCAGCTCGCTGGTCAGCAGGTGCTTGTAGCGCGGCATCAGCGAGTCCGGACTGGTCTCGAGCGGGTCCCGCAGGTGGCGGAGCTGCCAACCCGGCGTCAGGGTCTTGGTGCCCTCCCGCGCCAGGTCGGGACCGATCCGGCGCGAGCCCCACTGGAAGGGGTGGTCGTAGACGAACTCGCCTGGCTTGCTGTACGGGCCGTAGCGCTCGGTCTCGGAGCGGATCGGCCGGATCAGCTGCGAGTGGCAGTTGTAGCAGCCCTCGGCGATGTAGATGTCGCGGCCGGCCAGCTCCAGCGGCGTGTAAGGCTTGACCGTGCTGATGGTCGGCACGTTCGATTCGATGACGAAGGCCGGGATGACCTCGAACAGCGAGGCCGAGATCACCGAAAGCGCCACGAACAGGGTCATCCGCATCGGCTTCGCCTCGAGGCTGCGGTGCCAACCCACGCGGCGGAACAGGTCGATGGTCGAGACCGACAGGCCGAGGCCGCCGACCAGCGCCAGCATGGCGGACACCTGGTTGGCGTCGGTGGTGCCCGGGATCAGGGCGATGGCGCCGCAGGCGCCGGCCAGGGCGATGCCGCCCCAGAAGAAGGGGCTGAGCACGCGCTCGGGCTTGGCCTCGGGGGCCGGGGCGCTGCCCTCGAGCGCCTTCAGGCTCGGGGCCTCCATCACCGGCACCTCGTAGGTGGCCGGGCGGCGCTTCCAGGTCATCACCGCGTTGGCGATCGCCAGGCCGGCGCCGAACAGGTAGAGCACGCCGCCGAGCACGCGGATCACGTAGAACCACTCGAGGATCCGCACCGTGTCCATGAAGTCGGCGTACTTCAGCAGGCCGTTGGCGTCGAAGGCGCGCCACATCAGGCCCTGGGTCAGGCCGGCGGCGTAGATCGCGACGATGTAGACCAGGATGCCGATCGTGGCGGTGTAGAAGTGGAGGTCCATCCACTTCGGCTTGGCCATCTCCTTGGTCTGGAACAGCCGCGGCATCAGCCAGTAGGCCAGGCCGAAGCTCATGAAGCCGACCCAGCCGAGGGCGCCGGCGTGCACGTGGGCGATGGTCCAGTCGGTGTAGTGGCTGAGGGCGTTGACCGCCTTGACCGAGAGCAAGGGCCCCTCGAAGGTCGACATGCCGTAGAAGGTCACGCCGACGACGAAGAACTTGAGCACCGGGTCCTTGGCGACCTTGTCCCAGGCGCCGCGCAGGGTCAGCAGGCCGTTCAGCATGCCGCCCCAGCTGGGCATCCACAGCATGATCGAGAACAGCATGCCGAGGGTCGACAGCCACTCGGGCACCGCCAGGTAGTGGAGGTGGTGCGGGCCGGCCCAGATGTAGATGAAGACCAGCGACCAGAAGTGGATGATCGACAGCCGGTAGCTGAAGACCGGCCGGTTGGCCGCCTTCGGCAGGAAGTAGTACATCAGGCCCAGGAAGGGCGTGGTGAGGAAGAAGGCCACCGCGTTGTGGCCGTACCACCACTGCATGAAGGCGTCCTGGACACCGGCGTAGAGGCTATAGCTCTTCGTCATCGTCGCCGGGACTTCCAGCGAGTTGAAGACGTGCAGGACGGTGATCGCCACCCAGGTCGCGATGTAGAACCAGATCGCGACGTAGATGTGCTTCTCGCGGCGCTTGATCAGGGTGCCGAAGAAGTTGATGCCGAAGACGATCCAGACCAGCGCGATGGCGATGTCGATCGGCCACTCGAGCTCGGCGTACTCCTTGCCGGAGGTGATGCCGAGCGGCAGCGTGACCGCGGCGCTGAGGATGATCAGCTGCCAGCCCCAGAAGTGGACCTTGCTGAGGGCGTCGCTGAACATGCGCGCCTTCAGGAGCCGCTGGGTCGAGTAGTACACCGCGGCGAAGATCGCGTTGCCCGCGAAGGCGAAGATCACCGCGTTGGTGTGCAGCGGGCGCAGCCGGCCGAAGCTCAGGATCTGGGTCCAACTGGCGTCGAGGCCGAAGTCATTCGCCTTGGGCCAGGCCAATTGGAGGGCGACGAGGACCCCGACCAGCATGCCCACGAACCCCCAGATCAGGGTGGCGAAGGTGAACTTGCGGACGATGGCGTCGTCGTAGGAGAAGCGCTCCAGCGGGAGCTTGGAAGCACCAGCATTCTCGGTGGTCATGCCTGGCTCGACTCCGGACGAGGGGGGGGGTAGATGGGCAGTAGCCCCGCCGAACAGCCCGAGGAGCCCCGACCAGGAGGACGGGTGCTGTGTGATGGCGAGGGTGTAGGGGGCTATCTAGCGCACATTGGAAGTGCTGCAAGGCCTGGATATCAACACAAATTTGCTATAAAAAATCGGCGGGCCGCCGAAGCGACCCGCCGGTTCCTTCCCTAAAACTTCCCTGGTTCAGTCCAAATCGGACCTTGCCATGATTTCGATCAGACCAGGAGGAAATTCTCCAGGTCACGCCTCAGCTCCGAGAGACCGTAGTCCTCATCGCAGAGGGCGCTGTAGACCGCGCGTTCCATCTCGCGCGGGGCTCGCGGGTTGACGTCCCGCGGACGGGGGTAGCTGAGGAAGTAGGAGCGGCTCAGCTCCCGGTCCTCGTGGTTCCCCTCGGTGGCCTCGGTCCCGGCGAACTGCCACGGCACCTGAGTGAAGGGAAGTGCATTGCACAGCAGCTCGTAGATCAGGATCGAGGCGGCCTGGGCGTCGCCCTTGGCGTCGCGCCGCAGGAAGGGGTTGTAGTGGGGAGTGGCGACGATCAAGTCCGGACGGCTGGAAGAAGGGGCAGGGTCGAGCAGCCGCACCTGGTCATCATCGGTGATAAACAAGTTCTCGGGCTTGATGTCGCCGTGGCAATTCCAGATTCCCGCATCGATCTGCCGCTCGACCGTTTGCAGCACCTCGAGAATCCAGCGGAGCTTGACGCCCTCGAGAGAGCGCATCCGCTCGCGTAGGGTGGATCCGCTGAGCAGGTCGGTGACGAGGACCGGGCGGCCCCCCTCCTCGACCACGCCCTGGAATCCGATCACCGTCTCGCCCACCGCCTTCTCCAGCTTGGCGGCCTCGGCGAGCAGGAGTTCGTCGACCTCGTTCGGGCCCAGCACCTCGGCGCGGGCGCCAGAGGCGGGGTCGAGGAACAGGGCCTCGGCCGGGGTCTCGTCCGGGCTGATCCGTTCGGGGTCTCGTTCGGCGGTGACCTCGGCGAAGCGGGGCAAGAAGCGCCCGCCGCCGCTCTCATCGCCGACCTTCAGCGCGACACGGCAGCCCTGTTGGTCTTCCGCTGCGTAGACCTGGGCGAACGCGCCGCGTCCGAGAAAGCCGGTGACTTGGTATCCTCCGACCGTCTGGCCGGTGTCGATGTGAAGCATTTCTTTTCGCCTCCTTCCGGTCCTTCTTTCGGCGTTCCCGGGGCATCTCTTTAAGATGTTGCGCGGATCCCGGCACGGAATCCCCCATGGCCGCCAAGCCCTACCCCGCCCCCGACCACGAGAGTCGCGAGAAGTTCCGAATTGCAGGCCGCATCGCGTGTTCGGCTAGGGATTTGGGCTTTTCCATGATCCAACCCGGCGTCCGCCTGCGGGAAGTCGTCGAAGAAGTCGAGGCCTTCATCCGCGCCCACGGCGGCGGCCCCGCCTTCCCGGCCCAGACCAGCCGCAACGCGATCGCGGCCCACTACTGCCCCTCCCCCCAGGACGACACGCGTTACGAGGAGGAGGACGTCGCCAAGCTCGACGTCGGGGTGGAGGTCGAGGGCTACGTCGCCGACACCGCCACCACCAAGTACCTCGGCGAGGATCCGGCGCGGAAGCAGCTGGTGGCCGCCTCGCGCGCCGGCCTGGACGCCGCCCTCGCCGTCGCCGGTCCCGGGGTGGCCATCCGGGAGCTGAGCAGCGCCATCGAGAACGCCATCGAGGGCCACGGCTACCGCCCGGTCTACAACCTCACCGGCCACGGCGTCGGGCGCTGGACCGTGCACACCTCGCCGCAGGTCCCCGCCAGCCCCGACCGCCACGACCGCGCGGTGCTGGAGACCGGCATGGTGGTGGCGATCGAGCCCTTCGCCACCGACGGCGCCGGCACCGTCGGCGAGCGCGGCCGGGCCGAGGTCTTCATGATCACCCGCGAGCCGCGCAAGATGAAGGGCATCGACGTGGCCGTGTGGCGCACCATCGAGGCCATGCGGGGCCTGCCCTTCGCCCGCCGCAGCTTCCCCCGCTCGATCGCGCGCGAGGCGGTCGAGAGCAGCCTGGCGCGCTTGATGCGGACCGGCTGCCTGATGGCCTTCCCGCCGCTGGTCGACCCCGACCCCAAGGTCCGGGTGTCGCAGGCCGAACACACCATCCTGGTGCTCGAGGACGGGATCGAGGTCACGACGGCGCAGGGCCTCGAGGGCTGATCGGCCCGGCCGTCGGGCTGCTAGGCTCGACCCCCTCGCCGATGGCCGCTTGCCACCTCGCCCTCGCCCTCCCGCTGCTGCTGCTCCCGCAGGCCCCGTCTGCCGAGGACTTCGACGCCGGCTTGCAGGCCGTGGAGGAGGCCATGTCCCGGCGCCGTTGGGAGCCGGCCTTTCGTCAACTCGAGCAGCTGCTCGAGGACCACCGCGGCCTCGCCCACGTCGTCGCCCGACGCCCCGAGGTCGAGGTCCTCGCCAGCCGCTGCCTGTTCTGGATGGAGGTGCCGGCGGTCCAGGCCGACGAGGTCGTGAGCGGCGAGCTCCGGTCCTGGAACCCCAAGACCGGCGCGATCAAGATCGAGTACCGCCCGGACCAGCTCGACGACTTCCTCCCCGGGCGCGGCGCGATCACCTGGCCGCCCCGCTTCACCGACGCCTACACGGTCGAGCTCAGCGGCCGCCGCTACCCCGCGCGCGGCACCCCGGGCCTCCTGATCGACCTCGGACAGGAGGTCGAGTACGGCGTGATCTTCGGCATCCCCGACCGGCTCGCCGCCTACTTCTTCCGTGCCGAGGAGAGCGGAGCCGAACGGGTCGACGCCAAGGGCAGCTCCCCGATCGAATTCGGACGCAAGTACACGCTCAAGCTCCGGGTCGGCGACAACAAGCTGACCGCTTGGGCCAACGGCAAGAAGCTGGTCGAGGGCAAGCGCTCCCGCGGCGAGTACGGTCGCCTCCAGATCCTGGGCTTCCCGGCCGGCACCTGGGAGGAGCTGACCATCAGCGGCAAGATCGAGCGCAGCTGGATCGAGGGCCAGATCGACGCCCGCCGACAGCAGCAGCGGGAGCGCTTCGAGGCGGACCTCGAGCTCCGAGAGCACCTACCGGACTGGCTCTACGCCGAGCCCTCGGCAGCGCCGGCGGCGCCGGCGGCCGCGGTCGACACCTCGGCGGTCCCGGGCGGCCCGCCGAGCCGCTCTTGGAGCCAGATCGAAGCGCTGATCGAACAGGAGGACGCCGACC
>CAZXTO010000060.1:0-13410 GCA_964643675.1 uncultured Planctomycetales bacterium | reverse complement strand
ATCGCGTGCAGGGCGAAGGGGCTGAGCGAGGGCGGCAGGCCGTAGTCGCCCCAGATCGAGACCAGGGCCGCGCGCAGCTCGGGAGCGCGCACGTGTTGGTCGAGCCAGGCGGCGGTGGTGCGGGAGTAGCGCGGCGGGCGCAGGGCGCGGACCAGGGCGCCGAGGGCGCGCAGGCCGCGACCGCCGGCGCGGCCCATGAAGTGGCCGGCCATGCCCTGCATCGCGCGGTGGATGTCGCGCCAGTAGCGGTGGAGGGCCGCTTCTTCCTCCGGGAAGTGGGGGAGGAAGGCGTCGAGGAAGCCGTCGCGACCGCTGCGCAGCTCGATCTCCAGGCCGGGGTAGCTGAAGCGCTCGTAGGGCTCGGGCATGCGGGTCCAATCGACCTCGCCGCCGGTCACCAGGTCCATCAGCCGGCGCGAGCCCATGCCGGGTCCCATCTCGCCGATGTAGTGCACCCCCACGTCCCAGGAGTAGCGGCCGCGCCGGAAGGCGTGCGTGAAGCCGCCCGGCCGGAAGTGCTGCTCCACCATCAGCACCCGCTTCCCGCGCAGCCGCGCCATCAAGGCCCCCACCGTCAACGCCCCCATCCCCGACCCGATGAGGACGAGGTCGTATTCGGGGTCAGACATCGATTTCCGAGGGTCGATTTCGGGGTCAGACATCGATTTCAGAGGGCAACGGGGTGGTGCCGGTCCACGCGGGCTGCTCTAGCCGACGCGGCCGCCCCCCAATTAATAGATGTCTGACCCCGAATTGCTAATACACGTCCGAACCCTCCATGCGGACGATCCGGTCCATTTCGATGAACTGGGCGTGGGCGTTGGCCATGGCGGTGAGGTGGACGACGTCCTTCACCCCGGCGGAGTGGGGCTGCAGCATGTGGGCGGGCTTGCTGAAGCCGAGCATGATCGGCCCGACCATGGGCGTCTTGGCCACCAGCCGCAGCAGGTTGAAGCCGATGTTGGCCGACTGCAGGTCGGGGAAGACCAGCACGTTGGCGCGGCGGCCCTCCAGCCGGCAGTCCGGGTAGCGTTGCTGCACCACCGGATCGAGCGCCGCGTCCAGCCGCATCTCGCCGTCGATCGTGATGTCCGGCGCCTCCTGGCGCACGATCTGCACCGCCCGCCGCATCTTGTCGCTGGTGGCGTGCGGCGTGCCGCCGAAGCTGCTGAAGCTGAGCATCGCCACCACCGGCTCGATGCCCAGGCGCTTGACCGCCTCGGCCGCCAGGATCGCGATCTCGGCCAGGTCCTCCTCGTCGGGCACCACGTTGACCGCGGTGTCGGCCAGGAACAAGGCGCCCTGATCGGTGAAGGCGATGGTCATGCCGCAGGCGCGGCGCACTCCCGGTCGCAGCGGCACCACCTTCAGCATCGGCGACATGGTCTTGCGCACGTGCCGCGTCACCCCGCAGACCATGCCGTCGGCGTCGCCCATGCGCAGCATCATCGGCGCCAGCCACAGCGGATCGATGATGCGCTGCTTGGCCTCGTGGAAGGTCCGCCGCCGGTGCCGCCGCAGCTCGTACAGCTCCTGCGCGTACTCGTCCTGCTTGGGCCAGGCCAGCGGGTCGATGACCTCGACCCCCTCGTCCGAGACACCGTGCTCACGGAACTTGGCCCGCACCTCGGCCTCGTCGCCCAGCAGCACCGGCGTGGCGATGCCCTCGCGCACCACCGCCTCGGCGGCGATCACGACCCGGTCCTCGGTGCCCTCGGGATAGAGGATGCGCTTCTTGCTCTGCCGCCGCGCGGTCGTCACCACCTGCCGCATCAGGTCGCGCTCGAAGCCCATCAGCTCGCCGAGTTCGCGCACGTAGGCGTCCATGTCGATCTCGCGCCTCGCGACGCCGGTGTCGATCGCCGCCTGCGCCACCGCCGGCGCCACGCGCCGGATCACCCGGTGGTCGAGCGGCTTGGGGATGATGTACTCGCGCCCGAACTCGAGCTTGTCGAGCCCGTAGGCGTGCGCCACCACGTCCGGCACCTGGTCCTTGGCCAGCTCGGCCAGCGCGATCGCCGCCGCGCGCAGCATCTCCTTGTTGATCGTGGTCGCGCGCACGTCGATCGCGCCGCGGAACACGAAGGGGAAGCCGAGCACGTTGTTGGCCTGGTTGGGGTAGTCCGAGCGCCCGGTCGCCAGGATCGCGTCGGCCCGCGTCTCGCGCGCCAGCGGGTAGGGGATCTCCGGGTCGGGGTTGGCCATGGCGAAGACGATCGGGTTGTCCGCCATCGACAGCAGCATCTCCGGCGAGACGACGTTGCCGACCGACAGGCCGAGGAAGACGTCGGTGCCGACCATCGCCTCGGCCAGCGTGCGCGCCTCGGTGTCGGCGGCGAAGGCCTCCTTCTCGGGCGTCATCCGCTCCTCGCGGCCCTTCCAGATCACCCCGGTCGAGTCGCACATCACCACCTTGGCCGGGTCCACGCCCAGGTCGATCACGAACTGCGTGCAGGCCATCGCCGAGGCGCCGGCGCCGTTCACGACCACGCGTAGATCCGCCAGCTCCTTGCCCGCCAGCTCGGCCGCGTTCAGCAGCGCCGCGCCGGTGATCAGCGCGGTGCCGTGCTGGTCGTCGTGGAAGATCGGGATGTCGCACTCCTCGCGCAGCCGCCGCTCGATCTCGAAGCAGCGCGGGGCGGAGATGTCCTCCAAGTTCACCCCCGCCACCGTCGGCGAGATCGCCTTCACCGCCGCCACGATCTCGTCCACGTCCTGGGTGCCCAGCTCGATGTCGAAGACGTCGATGTCGGCGAAGCGCTTGAACAGCACCCCCTTGCCCTCCATCACCGGCTTCGACGCCAGCGGCCCGATGTTGCCCAGCCCGAGCACCGCCGAGCCGTCGCTGACCACCGCCACCAGGTTGCCGCGCGAGGTGTAGTCGTAGACCTTGTCCGGGTCCTCGGCGATCTCGCGGCAGGGCTCGGCCACGCCCGGCGAGTACGCCAGCGACAGGTCGATCTGGGTCAGGCAGGGTTTGGTCGGGACGACCTGGATCTTCCCCGGCCGGCCGGAGCTGTGGTAATCGAGCGCGTCGTTGCGGGTGGTGAGCTCGGACATGACGCGGGCATTGTGACCCCGCGTGACGGTTGCCCAGAGCGGCAACCGCGGTCCGTCCGGAATCGCCCCGGGATCTTCACCCGCCGACTCAGGCGCCCGGCCGCCGGCCTTCGCAGACGATGGCGTGGAGCCAGAGTCGGTCGTCCCGCGGCTCCGGCTCGGCCCGCACCTCGAGGAAGCCGATTCGGTCCTCGACCGAGTACGGGAGCAGGAAGAGCACGCGGCTCTCGGGGAGGAGGTAGCTGTTGCCCTCCCGCGGCGCCTGCTCGTGCCCGGTGAGCTGGTCGTAGACGTGGAAGCCCAGGCTGCCCGTGACTCCACCCTTGAGCTTCGGGAAGTTCATCTCGGCGGCGGCGGCGGCCGCGACGGAGTAGGTCACGCTGCGGCGCTCGATCTGCTCGGGCAGGACCTGGAAGTTGTCGCGGAGGAAGGCGTTGGCTTCGTCGAGTCGGATCGCGTAGTCCTCGGAGCCGGGATCCCACCAGCTCCCGCGCTCCTCCTCGACGCGGGCTTCCGCCTCCGCGGCCGGCGCCGCGATTTCCAAGGCGATGCCGAGGACCTCCAGCATGGTTGCGGGCTCGATGCAGCCGGCCGGGTCACCGGTGCCGTCGGGCGCGAAGGAGCAGGCAGCGAGGGGCAGGAGCAGCGACGCGGCGCGGAGCAGGGCCCGCACGGATCAGGCGCGCGCTTCGATCGCCGCGATGCCGGCGACCACGGCGTCGTGCAGCGCGCCGCCGCTGGTGGCGAGCACGCCGCGGTTCTCGGTCAGCTTCTTGCCGAGCGAGAAGTCGAGCTCCTTGCCGTCGAGGTCGGTGACCCGGCCGCCGGCCTGCTCGCACACCACCACGCCGGCGACGTGGTCCCAGATGTTCTCGCGGTAGTCGGGCTTCGACCGCGGCCGGACGTAGATCTCGGCCGCGCCCTGGGCGACGACGCCGTACTTCACCTGGCTGTCGTAGCGCACGAAGCCGCCGCCGATGCCGAGCTGCTCCATGGCGGCGACCACCATCTTGGGGTCGCCGTGGGCCGACTCCACCGAGCCGAGCACGCGGGCTTCGGCCAGGCTGGCGGCGGCGTTGACCGATGCCGGCTCGGTGACGCCGCCGTCGATCGGCACGCGGGTGCAGCCGCGGCCCTCGGCGGCGACGAAGAGCACGCCGCGCGCGCCCTCGGGGGCGTCCAGGTCGACCGGCAGGTTGGGGCAGGCCATGACGCCGGCGTAGGGCTTGCCGTTCCGCAGCAGCCCGATCGCGACCGCGTACTGCTCGCGGCGCAGGAACCCTTTGGTGCCGTCGATCGGGTCGATCGACCAGGTGTACTCGGCGTCGGCCGGACCGTCGTGGTCGATCCAAGAGCACACCTTGTCGAAGTCGGCCGCCTCGCCGGTGGCGGCGCCGACCAGCCGCACGATCTGCTCGGCCCCGGTGTCGCCCGCCGACGCGCGCAGGTGCTCCGAGCCCTCCTCGGCGATGACGTTGTGGTCGGGGAAGGCCGCGCCGATCAGCCGCAGGATGACCGCCTGCGAGCCGTAGTCGGCCACCGTGACCGGCTCCTTGCCGAGCTTGGCCATGGCGTCGGGCGAGGCCGGCGCCTCCGCCAACACCGCGCGGCAGATCTGGGAGGCGGCGCGCCCCGCTTCGGTGGCGACTTCGAGGATGCGGTCGATGGAGTCCGACATGGGGCGGGATTCTACCTGCCCGGCCGGAGCTCAGCCCCGCCCCTTCTCCATGATCCGCAGCATGATCGCCTCGACCTGCAGCGCCATCGGCTCGGCGCCCTCGACGCCGAACATGCCGAGCATGGCGGTGGGGCGGATCGTCGACAGCCAGTTCTTGCCGTCGCGCTCGAAGACCGACACGCGGCAGGGCAGGGCGGCGCTGATCTCGGGCTCGAGGCCGAGCACGTCCCGGGCGATCATCGGCTGGCACATCTCGACGATGCGCACCTGGCGCTCCATCTCGACGCCCTTCTTGGCCATGGTGGCGTTCAGGTCGTGGAAGCCGACGACGCCGAACTTCTCGCTGACGGCGGCTTCCTCGAGGGCAGCGACCGCTTCGTCGATGCCCAGGCTGGTCTCCACGGTGACGATGACGCTGTCGGTGCTGGTGTTGTCCATGGCCACGGAATTCTACCGCGCAGCCGGCCATTCGAGGCCGTGCCCGAGGGCCGAGCGCAAGTCCTTGCTCGCCCTACGCAGAGAGCCGATGGCGATGAGTGCCGCCGCGCGGCAGCGCTAGGCTGGCCGCGCCGATGATGCCCCGCGCTTGCCTGCTCCTCGTCCTGTCCCTCGCCTGCGCCGCCCCGGAGACGATGACCACCTCCGCCCACACCCACCACACGATCGACTACATCGAGATCCCCGTCACCGACCTGGCCGAGGCCAAACGCTTCTACGCCGCCGCCTTCGGCTGGGAGTTCAACGACTACGGGCAGGACTACGCTGGTATCCGCCGCGGCGAGGGCGAAGCCGGCGGGCTGCGGCCGGTGGACCAGGTGACGCGCGGCGGGCCCCTGGTGATTCTCTACTCCACCGACCTCGAAGCCTCGGTCGTGAGCGTCCAGGCGGCCGGCGGCCGCGTCGTCGTCGAGCCCTTCTCCTTCCCCGGCGGGCGCCGCTTCCAGTTCCTCGACCCGAGCGGCAATGAGCTGGCGGTGTGGGCGGCGGAGTAGGGGCGCGCGCCGACCTCTCCCGTAGCCTCCGGCCTCCCGAGCGCGTTGGCGCCCGACTCGGCCGAGATTCCCATCTTGGTGTAGGCTAAGGAGGCCCCATCCCCCTCGCGGTCCTCCCCAACCGCGCTACCCGTTCATGCGCACTTCCCTCTCCCTGGGCTCCACTTACGCCCTCCTGGCTCTGGCCGGCGCCCCCCTCGCCGCCCAGATCACCGTCGGCCCGTTGCCGCCGGGGATCCACGACCCGATCAGGCCCACCACGGGCCCGGTCCCGCGCTTCGTGGACGTCGGCGCCGAGGCCGGGGTGGACCTGCTCGGCTTCGGCCGCGGCTCGGCCATGGTCGACTTCGACCAGGACGGCCTGCTCGACCTGTTCGTGACCAACACCGGCTTCCCGGACGTCTTCTACCGCCAGAAGCCCGACCGGAGCTTCGAGGACGTGACCGCGCAGTGGGGCGTGGCCCCCGAGTTCAAGTCCTCCTGGGGCGTGCTCGCCACCGACTTCGACAACGACGGCGACGACGACGTCTACATCTTCTCCGGCGGCTTCAACGGCATGGAGGAGAACCGCCTGCTGCGCAACGACCTGAACGTCAGCGGGATGTTCGTCGACATCAGCACCAGCAGCGGCGACGCCAACATCAACACCGCGGCCTTCGGCGGCTGCGCGCTCGACTACGACCTGGACGGCGACCTCGACATCTACGTCAGCAACTCGGCCGGCCACACCAGCGGCGACGCCCCCGGCGTGCTGCTGCGCAACGACGGCGGCCTGATGTTCACCGACGTCTCGGTCGCGGCCGGCATCATCCACCCGGCCGCCGCCAAGCACGCCATGGCCGGCGACCTGAACAACGACGGCTGGCCCGAGATCGTGGCCGGCACCTCGCGCCTGTCGAACCTGGTCTACCTGAACAACGGCGACGGGACCTTCTCGCAGGTCGCCGGCTCGGCCGGCCTCGCCACGCCCGCCGACTCCTTCGGCGTGATGCTGGACGACTTCGACAACGACGGCTGGCTCGACGTCTACCTGCCGCGCTACCAGATCTACCCGAACGGGCCCAGCATGCTGTTCCTGAACAACGGGGACATGACCTTCCGCGACGTCACGCCGGGCAACATGACCGGCCAGACCGACATGGGCCACACCACCGCCGACTTCGACGACGACGGCTTCCCCGACGTCTTCATCGGCACCGGCTGGCCGCGCGAGGCCCAGTGGGACGTGCTCTACCGGATCACCCCGGACGGCAAGGGCGGCCTGCGCGCCGAGGACATCTCCCGGATCTCGGGCATCCTGGCCGGCGGCACCACCCGCTGCCACGGCTCGCCGGTCGGCGACTACGACCAGGACGGCGACCTGGACATGTACGCCAACAACGGCGGCGTGTTCATGAACCAGGGCACCGCGGGCGTCAACTTCCTGTGGCAGAACCAGGGCACCCGCAACCACTGGGTCGGCATCGACTTGGTCGGCACGATCTCGAACCGGCCCGGCGTCGGCGCCCACCTCAAGGCGACCACCGTCTGGGGCACCGAGGTCCACCGCTACCGCCAGGTCGGCCGCGGCTTCTGCAACACCGACGCGCCGACGGTGCGCTTCGGCCTGGGCAACGAGGAGTTCATCGAGTCGATCGTGGTCGACTGGCCGAGCGGGGTGCGGCAGATGCTGTTCCAGCCCGAGGCCGACATGAACCACACCATGGTCGAGACCGGGTTGTGGATGGAGGGGCACCTGCAGGTCGGCGCCACGGTCAAGGTCAACCTCTGTGGCGAGGCCTTCCACGAGGTCTTCATGATGGCCGGCGACGCCCCGGCCTGGGTCGTCATGCCCGACTACGGCGGCGTGATGCAGGTCGGCGGCAACATCGTCGCGAGCCAGTTCCTGAGCCTCGACGCGGACGGCCACGCCGAGGTCCTGGCGACGATCCCGAACGACCCGGCCGCCTCCGGCATGACCTTCTACGTGCAGGCCTGGGTGCACCCGCCCGGCACGACCACCGGCGGCCTGCTCACCAACCTGCTCGAGCTGGCGATCCCCTGAGCCGCGGAGCGGCTCCCGCCCCGCTCACCAGGCCGTGTAGCCGCCGTCCACGCTCAGGTCGACTCCCGTGATCCAGCGGGAGTCGTCCGAGCACAGGAACCAGATCGCGGCGGCGGCGTCCTCGGGTTCGCCCAGGCCGAGCGGGTGCTTGGCCACCAGCGCCCGGAGGCCCTCCTCGCCCAGCCCCTCGAGCGAGGCGCGGTTGATGTCGGTGACGATGAAGCCGGGGCAGACCGCGTTGGCGCGGATGCCGTGCGGCGCGTAGTCCACCGCCAGGTTGCGGGTGTAGCCGATCACGCCGGCCTTGCTCGTCCCGTAGCTGCCGCGCTTGGCCATGCCGACCTGGCCGGCGATCGAGGCCACCGTGACGATGGCGCCGGCGCCGCGCGCCACCATGTGCGGCAGCACCGCCTGGCAGGAGCGGTGCACGCCGGTCAGGTTGACGCGCATGGTCTCGGCCCAGTCCTCCTCGCTGGTCTCGATCGCGGCCTCGCGGGCGAAGGCGATGCCGGCGTTGGCGACCAGGGCGTCGACGCGGCCGAAGCGCGCGACCGCGCGCGCGGCGGCGGCGTCGATCGCGCCGGGATCGGCGACGTCGAGCGCCTCGACCACGCAGGCCGGGGCGGCGAGGGCGGCGGGAGTCCCTGCGGCCGAGGAGGCAGCCTCGGCGCACCGCGCGGCGGTCTCCTCCAGCTTCTCGGCGCGGCGGCCGATCGCCACGACCTGCCAGCCCTCGCGGGCGAAGCGCAGGGCGGCGGCGCGGCCGATGCCGGTGCCGGCGCCGGTGATGAGCACGCAACGGGGATCGCTCACGATGGCTCCGGGCTCAGCGCGAGACGGGGAGGGCGAAGCGCCAGCTGACGCCGAACTGGGCTGTGTAGGCGCTGAAATCGCCGGCCACCGCGTCGGTGTAGCCCAGCGTCAGCTCCAGCGCCGCGCTCGGCGACAGCACCCAGCCGAGGCCGGTGCGCCCGTTCCACAGCAGGCCGTCCCCGACCGCCACGCCGCCGCCGCCGCCGGCGCCGACCGAGACCCCGACGATGCCCTCGGTGCCCGGCAAGCGGGCGAAGCCGTGCCGCAGGCGCAGGCCGAACCAGCCCTCGGCGTAGCCGCCGATGTCGCCGGAGTAGGCGCCGAAGGCCTCGCCGGTGAAGTCCAGATCCCAGGCCAGCGGGTAGGCCACGCCCAGGCCGAGCTCGTGCACCGTCTTCATGTCGGTGCCGTTCTTCAGCTTCATGCCCGCCGTCGGGAAGTAGATCCGGTCCTTGATCTCGAGCTGCCACAGCGACAGCGGCGTGCCGTCGGGGATGCGCAGGCCAGGGATGCCCGGCGAGTAGCTCGGCGTGTTGGTGCTGAAGCCGATCTCGGCCCGGATGGTCGAGGCGTCGAAGCTGCCGTTCAGCGAGTACAGCCGGCCGGCGTGCAGCGCCATGCTGGTGGTCGGGTTGAAGTTGGCGCGCAGGCCGAGGCTGGGCTGGGCCATGAAGCCGCCGCCGGTGTCGACCGCGCCGCCGCCGCCGGCGCCGAGCCGCACCGCGCCCTCGAGGTCGATGCCGCTGCCGAGGGGCTGGGCGTAGCCGAGGCCGCCCATCAGCTGGGCGTAGCCGTCGACGTCGCCGGTGAGGGCGCCGTGGGCCTCGATGGTGACGAAGAAGCTCTGGTCCAGGAACCAGTCGCCGCGCACGCCGATCAGGCCGATGTCCTCGGTCAGCTTGGTGCCGTCGGTGCGGCGCGCCTGGCTGAAGGGGGAGTGGCTGACCGCCGACAGGCCGACCCGCAGCCGGCTGGGGTCGGGCGCCGCGGTGGCGGGGTAGGCGCGCACCGCCTCGATGTCGTTGCGGGCGATCCAGGGCCGCCCCTTCCAGCTCAGGCCGACCACGACCTCCTGGCCGTCGATGTCGCCGTCGGGGAAGTGGACGTTGGCGACCTCGGCGCGCAGGCCGAGGCGGTCGGAGGCGGCGTACTCGAGGCCGAGCGACTCGCGCAGCATCAGGCCGCTGCCCTGCGGGGCGGCGCCGCCGCCGCCGGCGCCGAAGAAGGCGTTGGCGTCGAGCTCGAGGCCCTCGCCGAGGTCCATGCGCCAGCCGAAGCCGAAGCCGCCGGTGAAGAAGCCGCCGCGCTGGCCGGCGGCGGCGCCGTAGCCGCCGACGTGGGCGTATAGCCCGGGGATGCCGCTCCAGATGTCGAGCAGGTCGAAGTGGATCCCGAACAGGCCGAGGTTCTCGGTGTCGTGGACCTTGGTGCCCTCGTAGGTCATGCGCAGCCGCACCGGGACCGGGTCGGCCACCCACTCGCGATTGGAGGGCAGGGTGGCGGGCCGGTCGGGGTCGAGCGCGGGGCCGCCGGCGACCTCGCCGAGGCCGCCGGGATCCTGGGCGGGCGCCGCGGCCGCCAGCAGCGGCAGCAGGAGGAGAGGCAGCGGTCGGGCCAGCGGGGAGAGCGTCATCGGCAGAGCGAGGGCGGCTCAGCACACCCCCGGTGGGAGTGTAGCGATCGCGCGGCTCCGCCGGGACTCAGCCCTGGACGACCGGGACGCCGAAGCGCCAGCTCAGGCCGCCCTGGAAGGACCAGGCCTCGAAGTCGCCGTTGACGGCGCCGGTGCGGCCGACGGTCAAGTCCAGGCCCATGGTCGGGGTCAGCGTGAAGCCGACGCCGCCGCGCATGTCCCACAGGGCGCCGTCGCCGTTGGAGACGCCGCCGCCGCCGCCCACGCCCATGGCGCCGGCCAGGATCGCGTGCCACTGCGAGGCGCTCGGGTGGCCGGCGAAGAGGTGCCGGTAGCGGGCGCCGAGCCAGCCCTCGCCGTAGTTGCCGGGAGCGCCGTTCCAGCCGCCGAAGACCTGGGCGGTCAGGTTGATCTCCTGGTTGAGCGGGAAGGCCACGCCGACGCCGACCTCGTGCATGCTGCCCATGTCGCGGCCGTTGTCGAGGCGCACGCTCTCGCCGGGCAGGTAGTAGCGGTTCATGACCTCGATCACCCACAGGGAGAGGGCGGTCTGGTCCGGCAGCAGCACGCCGCGCACGCCGGGCTTGTAGTTCGGCAGACCGGTGCTGAAGGCCAGGTCGAAGCCGATGCCGGTGCCGTCGAAGTCGCCGTCGAGCGCCATCAGGCGCGACAGGGTGACGCCGCCGCTGATCTGCGGGTGGAAGTGGATCCGGCCGCTGATCGCCGGGCTCAGCAGCAGGCCGCCGCCGGTGTCGACGCCGGCGCCGCCGGCGCCGCCGAGCTGCAGCAGGCCTTCGACCGAGAAGCGCTCGTCGATCGGCATCGAGTAGCCGACGCCGGCCAGGACGTGGGCGTAGCCCTGGACGTCGCCGACCCCGGCGCCGGCGGCGCCGACGTTGAGGAACAGGTTCTCGTCCAGGAACAGGTCGGCGCGGCCGCCGGCCAGCACCATGTCGCTGTCGATCGCGGCGCCGTTGGTGTAGCGGGAGCCGTCGTCGACCAGCAGCAGGGTGCCCTGGCCGCTGAAGCGCATGCGGGTGAAGGTGGGCTGGGCCGCGGCCGGGAACACCCGGCCGGCGCGGACCTCGTTGCGCGCCACCCACGGCGCCATGGTCCAGGCGGCGCCGAGGCCGATCTGGAAGTCGCCCATCGCGCCGTCGGGGAAGTCGATGTTCGACAGCTCCAGGCGCAGGCCGAGGTTCGGGCTGACCTGGTACTGGCCGCCGAAGTGTTCGCGCAGCATGAAGCCGTTGCCGTTCGGCACGCTGTGGCCGCCGCCGACGCCGAAGAACAGGCCGGCGTCGAAGGAGAAGGCATCGGTGGCCTGGTAGTTCAGGCCGCCTTCGATGCCGCCGGCGACGAAGCCGCCGCGGTCACCGGTGACGGCGGTGAAGCCGCCGACGCCGAAGTAGATGCCCGGCCAGTCCTCGAGCGGCTCGAGGAAATCGAAGTGCATTCCGAGCAGACCGAGATCCTCGTCGGGATCGATCGTGGTCTGTTCGAAGCCGACCCGGAAGCGGACCGGGGTCGGGTCGGCGATTCGGTCCTTGGTATTCCAGGAAACCGGAACCGAATCCTGGGCGCCCGGCAGACGGTCCTGGGCAGCGGCCGGGACAGAGAGGGCGGTCAGGACGCAGGGCAGCCAGAGCGGAGCGGGGAGGCGCATGATGAGGTCGGCAAAGCGCGAAAGGGAGGGCTAAGTGTAGCCCTGCGGCGGAGATAGGGGGGGGGTCGGGTTTCTCCAGGCCGGCGGCGCCGCGGGCTCGGCAGGTCGCCGCGCGAGGGGTGGAGCCACTCCTCTCGGGCTCAGGTGGCCGGAGGATCGCCGCGCGCGGGACCACCCCACAGCCTTGTTTTCCAGCCGTTCCTCTCGCGGCTTCCCACCATTCCGCTGGCGCATTGCATCCCGCCGCCTTGCTTCCTAGAGTCGCGCCATGCAACGGCTCTCCCTCCTTATCGTCTGCTCCCTCCTCGCCTCGGCCCCGTCCGCCGTCGCCCAGACGGTGGGTGCGCGCAGCGGGGGCATGGGGGGAACCGGCGTCGCTTCTTCCGACTACCTCTCGGCCGGCTTCCACAACCCGGCGCGGCTGACCTCCTTCAGCTTCGAGGACGACGACGACTGGGGCCTGATGCTCCCGAACGTCGGCGTCGGCATCACCGACCCGGACTCGCTGCTCGACAAGCTCGAGGACTTCGAGGACAGCTACGACGCGATCGAGCGGACCTTCAACGGCGGCGGCGTGCCGACCCAGGCCCAGCTCAACCGGCTGGCGCGCGACCTGCGCGCGCTCGACGGCGAGACCTTCGACGCCGAGATCGACACCGGCCTGGCGATCGGCATCCCGTCCGAGACCCTCGGCCTCGGCCTGTACGTCAACGGCTACACCGACGTCTCGGCCTTCATCGACATCGCCGCGGGGGACTCCGCGGCGATCATCGGCGCCCTCGGCGGCGGCGCGCTGCCGGCGCTCAACTCCGAGGCGATCGCGGTCGGGGCGGTGGTCACCGAGGCCGGCCTGGCGGTGGCCAAGGTGTTCGAGTTCGGCGAGCAGCGGGTCTCGCTCGGCGTCACGCCGAAGTTCCAGCGGATCGAGGTCATCAACTTCGCCGCCGGCGTGGACGAGTCCGGCGACCTCAGCAGCGACTACGACAGCGACGCCAACAATTCGCATGAGGACGGCATCAACCTCGACCTCGGCGCGACCTGGGAAGCCAGCGAGAGCTGGGACATCGGCCTGGCGGTGCGCGATGTGCTGGCGCAGGAGATCGACACCCCGCGCATCAGCGGCCGCCGCTACACCTACCACCTCGGCCCGGTGGTGACCGCCGGCGCCGCCTGGCACCAGGACTTCTTCACCCTCACCGCCGACCTCGACCTGACCCAGCGCGAGCGCTTCAAGATCGGTGACGAGTCGCAATTCCTGCGCGTCGGCGCCGAGACCGCCTGGGAGTGGGCCCAGCTGCGGGTCGGCTACCGCTACGACATCGAGGACGGCACCGAGGACATGGTCAGCGCCGGCATCGGCCTGTCCCCCTTCGGCGTCTTCCACCTCGACCTCGCCGGCGCCTTCGGCAGCGACACCTACGGCGCCATGCTCGCCCTGAGCTTCACCTTCTAATTCGGGGTCAGACGTCGATTTCCTGGGCGGCTTCGACCGACGCAGGAGCGAGATCGACATCACCGAAACGG
>CAZXTO010000059.1:0-13453 GCA_964643675.1 uncultured Planctomycetales bacterium | reverse complement strand
ATGTGGTGGCCGGAGTTGATCGGCTCGTTGTTGCGCACCGCCTCGATCAGCGCCGTCTGCTCGGCCTGGTAGGGGTCGTTGTGCTCGCCGTCGAATTTCCACGCCTTCAGTCCGGTGATGCGCCCGCGCTGCAGCTCGCAGGTGCCCTTGCTACCCATGATGATGTCGCCCGAGTTGCCGTAGGTGCCGACCTGGGTCCGGCACATGGCGTAGAGCCGCGGGCCGCTGGCGTACTCGTAGACCGCGGTGTGGTGGTCATACATGTCGCCGTAGACCTCGCCGAAGCTGGAGGAACGGCCGCCGAGGCCGAAGCACCAGGTCGGCAGCTCCTCGCCGAGGATCCATGACATGCGGTCGGCGTTGTGCACCAGCGACTGGGTGACGTCGTCGCCGGAGAGCCAGCGGAAGTGGTACCAGTTGCGGAATTGGTACTGCGTCTCGGAGTACTCCGGCAGCCGCGGCTCGAGCCGGTAGGGCCCGCGCAGGAACATCGACTGCATGGCGACGACGTCGCCGATGGCGCCGTCGTGGATGCGCCGGATGGTCTCGCGGTAGCTGTTCTGGAAGCGGCTCTGCAGGCCCGAGACCAGGCTCAGGCCCTTCTCCTTGGCCAGGTCGCAGGCCGCCTGCATGCGCCGCGCGCCGACCGGGTCGATGCCGTGCGGCTTCTCGACGAAGACGTGCTTGCCGGCGCGGATCGCCGCCTCGGTGTACATCGGGTGGAACTTCGAGGCGCAGGCGATCAGCACCACGTCACTGGCGGCGATCACCTTCTGATAGCCGTCGAAGTCGCTGAAGCAGTGCTCGTCGTCGACCGCGACCTGTCCTGGCCTCTCGCGGTGCAGGGCCTCGCGCGCGGTTTTCACGCGGTCGGGGAAGACGTCGTACATGGCGACCAGCTTCACGTCCGGGCCGGCGGCCAGGCTCTGGGCGGCGGCGCCGGAGCAGCGGCCGCCGCAGCCGATCATGCCGACCTTGATCTCCTGCTTGCCGGCGGCGTAGGCGCTGCGGGCCAGCGACAGGGAGCCGAAAGCGGCGGCGCCGGCGGCGGTCTCTTTGAGGAAGGAGCGGCGGGACTTGCCTTCGCCTGCGGGGTCGGACTGCGTCATGGAGTCGAGGTGGTGGCGGCGGGACGGTAGGGGGGAGCGGACAGGATGCCGAGCAGGCCGACGACGACGACGCGCTGCTCCTCGGCGTCGCCGATCTTGGGCTCGAAGGCGGCGCGCATCTTCACGCCCTCCATCGCCGCCAGCATCAGGTCGACGGCGGCGCGGACGTCGCGGATCTCGAGCTGGCCGGCGGCCTCGGCGGCCATGGCCAGGCCGACGTACATCTCGCGCACGGTGTCGTAGAACTGGGTCCAGCCCTGGCGGACCTCGTCGTCCTGCAGCAGCAGCGCGAAGACCTCGGTGGTGAAGACCCGGTTGCCGCGGTCGAGCACGCAGGTGCGCACCGACAGCTCGAGGACTCGGGTGAGCCGCTCGAGCGGATCGGTCAGGCCCGCGAGCGCCTCGTGCACGCGCCGCTGGTAGCCGCGGTAGTAGTGGGCGCAGGCGGCGCGCACGATCTCGGCCTTGGACCGGTAGTGGCTGTAGAAGCTGCCCTTGGTGACGCCGGCCCGAGCGGCGATATCGTCGATGGTGACGGCCTCGAAGCCGCGCTCGGAGAAGAACTCGAAGGCGGCTTCGGCCAGCTGGGCCGGCATCTGGGGGGCTGAGCGAGGCACAGAGCTAAGATACCCAAGGGTATGTCAATGGCAAGGAAAAGGGTATCCATGGCAAGAAAGCTCGCTTCTTGGATGATCCGATAATGGCCCACTGAGTATGGCAATCGGCCGGGACCGCCGCGGCACGGCAGCGCGTCTGAGCGGAGCCGGCCATCGCGAGGTCGTGGGAAGGGGCGCTGCGGAGGCTCTGCCTCAGCGCTGAGCTCCACCGCGCTCTTGGCGGAAACCGCTGCTAGCCTTCGCAGCGATGACCATCCTCTCCGCCGCGCTGCTGCTCGTGCTGGTGATGGACCCCTTCGGGAACATCCCCTTCTTCGTCTCCGCCTTGCAGGGGGCGGAGCCGAAGCGGCACCGCTTCATCATCGCCCGCGAGCTGCTGATCGCGCTGGTCGCGCTGGTGCTGTTCCTGTTCGTCGGTCAGCACCTGCTGGACCTGCTGCACGTCTCCGGCGCCGCGCTGACCACCGCCGGCGGCGTGGTGCTGTTCCTGATCGCGGTGAAGATGGTGTTCCCGCCGACGGGTGGCCACGCCGCCGAGGCGATCGAGGGCGAGCCCTTCATCGTGCCGCTGGCGATCCCGTACGTCGCGGGGCCGTCCTCGCTGGCCTCGGTGCTGCTGATCATGAACCGCGAGCCCGAGCGCTGGCCCGAGTGGCTGGTGGCGGTGGTGCTGGCTTGGTTCGTGACCGGCGTGGTGCTGAGCACCTCGGGTTTCCTGGCCAAGGTGCTCGGCCGCAAGGGGCTGATCGCGATCGAACGCCTGATGGGGATGCTGCTCGTGGCCATGTCCATCCAGATGGTCATGACCGGGGTAAAGCAGTTCCTGGAGACGCCCTAGTCGGCGGGCGGAGCGGCGTAGCGCTCGTACCACTCCGCCACCGCCGCCGCCTCCACGTCGCCGGAGTGCACGAAGAGGCGCACCTCGCCGCGCAGGTTCTCGCCGGCGGCCAGGCTGAAGTCGGTGCCGCTCCACTCGTCCGGGCGGCGCGGGCCGAAGGTGCCGTACTCGCGGGTGAGCCACTTGCGCGGCTGGCCGTCGTCGGGGGTGAAGACGGCCACGCCCTCGATGAGCCCGTCGACCGAGCCGGAGTAGTCCACCCACCGCGCGTACTGCGCGTTGGTCGCCTCCTGGCCGGTCCGCCCCTGGTCGTCGGTGATGGTGCCGCCGCTCTCGCCGTTGAAGGCCGGGTCCATGCGCAGGTAGGGCCAGGCGTAGTGGACCCAGTCGCTTGGGAAGCGGACCGCGCCGTAGTCGGCGCGCAGCTCCCAGGCCAGGTCGAGGGCGTACTCGCCGCCGCCGAGGTCGGAGCAGACGAAGCGCAGCTCCTGGGCGAGGGCCGGCTCGCCGTGGATCAGCCAGGTCAGGGCCGCGGTGGCCGAGGCGCTGGTGGCGCCGTCCCGGACCTCGGTGAAGCCGTCGTGGCGGATGAAGCTGTGGTGGCCGAGCTCCGGCTTCTCCCCGTCGACCAGGTTCTGCCACTCGTGGTAGAAGTCGACCACCGGGCCGTCGCCGAGCTGGATCTTGTCGACGATCCACAGCGAGCGGTGGTGGGGGAAGGGCTCGGTCTTCTGCACCAGCAGCGAGCGACCGCTCGGGCTGCGCAGCGGCCAGACGTGAGGGATCGCCCACTCCGGCCCGTACTGGTAGACGCAGGCCTCCTCGCCGTCGATGGCGAAGCGCAGCGTGCCGGCCGCGTCGTCGCGCTCGGCGGTGACGCGGATCTCCTGCGGCGGCTCGCAGGTGCCGGCGATGCCGCAGCCGCCGGCAATCCCCAGCAGCGCGGCCCAGGTCCAGAGCCGCGGCGGGATCACAGCTCCCAGCCCTTGCGGCGCTCGAAGTCGAGCAGGGCGTTGGCCTCGTCGTCGCCGGGGAAGGTCTCGCTGACCGGGTCCCACTTGAGCTTGCGGTCGAGGATCATCGAGATGTCGGTGATCACGCACACCGTGTTCGAGCGGTGGCCGACCTCGACCGGGCAGATCGGGTCCCGGCGGCTGCGCACGCACTCGAGGAAGTCGCGGTAGTGGTCGTCGCTGCGGTAGAGGCGCGTCTCGTCCTCGCCGATGACCTCATCCAGGATCACCTTCGGTCCAGCTGCGATGCCGCCGCGCCGGACGAACAGCCAGCCGTCGCTGCCGGTGAAGGTCACGCCGGCCTGCGGGTCGGTGCGCTGGATCAGCGGCACGCCGTCGGCCCACTTGCCGCGGGCGAAGTAGTGGGTGTGGACGTCGAACAGCCCGCGCTCGGGGTAGTGGGCCTTGGCCTCGATCTCGGTCAGGCCCGAGTCGGCGTCGCCGCCGTGGCCCCACTGCGCGATGTCGTTCATGTGCGAGCCCCAGCCGCAGATCATGCCGCGGGTGTAGCCCTGCCGCTGCAGCCAGCCAGGGCGGCCGTAGCCCTTCACCGGGTGCACGCCGAGCTCGTGGTAGGAGCGCTCGGCGGTCGGGCCCATCCACAGGTCGTAGTCGAAGTGGGCCGGCTTCGGCGTGGGGGTGGGCTCGGCGCGGCCCTTGTCCGGCGGCAGCCAGGCCTCGACCCGCTGCAGCTTGCCGATGCGGCCGTTGCGCACCAGCTCGCAGGCGTGGCGGAAGTTCTTGGCCGAGCGCTGCTGCGAGCCGACCTGCAGCACGACGCCGTTCGCGCGCACCGCCTTCACCAGCGCCTTGCCCTCGTTGATCGTGAGGGTGAGCGGCTTCTGGATGTAGATGTCCTTCTTCGCCTTCGCCGCCGCCACGCCGTGGCCGGCGTGCCAGAAGTCGGGCGTCGACACGGTCACGGCGTCGATGTCCTCGCGCGCCAGCAGCTCGCGGAAGTCGGCGTAGACCGCCACCTCGGGCGCGGACTCCCCCTCCGGCAGCTTGTCGGCGTAGCGCTTGGCGACGTCGCGCTGGGCGTGCTCGGCGCGCTGCAGGTCGGGGTCGCAGACCGCCACCACGCGCGCGTTCAGCACCGGGTCGAGCCCGCGGTCGAGCAGCGAGAACAGGTCGCCGCGTCCCATGCGGCCGCAGCCGATGGCGCCGATGCGGATGGTGTCGTTGCCGCTGGCGAAGGCGCGCAGGCCGCGCGGCAGGATCAGCGGCGCGGCGAAGGCGCCGGCGGCTTTGAGGGCGGTGCGGCGGGAGACGGGGGGAGCAGTCATCGCTTGGTCAGTTCCTGATTCAGTCGGGCGGAGTCCCAACGTCCGGGGTGGACGAGGACACGGTAACGCAGCGTGAAGCTGTCGCCTCGGCGCAGTCGCATCGGTTCGAAGCAAATCGGTGCCGGCGTGAAGAAACTCATGTGGCCGCTGCGGATCGCGTACCACGGCGACGGCGAGCGCGGGTTGCGGGAGTCGCTCAGGATCGCGACGCCGGCGTCGTGACCGTCGAGCGCGCCGTGGTAGTCGAAGGCGGCGGCGCGGCCGCGGTAGCGGTCCTGATCGTTGAAGCTCACCGGGCCATCGCTGGTGGCGGCGGCGCGGTCACCCAGCTGCGCGAGCCGCAGCGACAGGCCGGCGTAGCCGCCCCAGGCCTTGCCGCCGGGCTCGCCGGGCAAGGGCGTCCGGTCCAGCTCGAGGGTCTCGGCCAGGGCGGTGAAGCGGCCGGTCCAGGCGATGGCGTAGCTCCCGTCCGCGGCCGGGGCCGAGACCTCGATCTCCCGGCCCTCGGCCAGCACCCGCTCACCGGAGGGGTCGACGTAATGCAGCCGCATCGTGAAGGTGGCGCTGTGGTCGGGCCGGAGGGCGCTGCGGAGCTCCTGGTACTCGCTGCGGCCGGCGGGGCGGTCGGCGCCGGGCGCGTTCTCCCAGTAGTTGACGCCGTTGAGGTACTTCCACGCGAACCACAGGCCGTGGTGGTGGAGGTGGTCGGCGGGGGCGTCGACGGTGAGCGGGGCCGAGCCGGGCAGGGCCAGCGGGTGGAAGTAGGAGAAGGGCGCGACCGGGTCGTGGTGGAGGCGCCACAGGTCGCGGTCGCCGGCCTTCAGGGCGGTGGAACCGTCGGCCTCCTCCCAGGCGAGCGGGCCGGCCCAGCGACCGCGGGCGGCGACCGCGGCGGCGCCACCGATCGCGGCGGCGGTGCGCTGATCGGCTCGGCTGCGGCGGACCAGGATGGCCAGCTTCTCCTCGTCCACCTCCACCCCGAGTCCCGGCCCCGAAGGCGGCGTCATGGCGCCGTCGACCACCTCGAGCGGCTGCTTCAGCAGGCTCTCGGTCAGGAACTGCGGGCCGTTGAGCGCCGCCGGCTCCTTCAAGCCGAAGGCCCCGTAGAGCTGCAGGGTCGCCGCCAGCGACACATCGGGGTCGGTGAGGCCGCTGCCGAGCCACATCAACCCCTCGCGCTCGAGCAGCTCGATCTGCTGGCGACCCGACAGCAGCCCGCCGCAGCGGGCCGGCTTCATCGCCACGCCGTCGAGCATGCCGAGGCGCACGAACTCGCGCAGCTCGGTGGGGGAGACGATGCCCTCGTCCATCAGCACCGGCAGCGCGCCCTGCTTGCGGAGCGCCTGGTAGCCGGCGATCTGGTTCGGCTTCATCGGCGCCTCGAAGACGTCCACGCCGGCCTCGGCCAGGCGCGGCGCCACCGCCAGCGCCGCCTCCGGCGCGTAGCCGCCGTTGGCGTCGGCCCACAGGAAGGCCTCCGGCGCCAGCTCCCGCACCCGCGCGGCCAGCGCGACGTCGAAGTCGGGGTCCGGCGCCACCTTGATGTTGAAGTCGCGGTAGCCGCGCGCGCGGCCCTCGGCCATCAAGGCCTCGACCTCGTCCAGCTCGCGCGGGTTGACGGTCCAGCTCAGCCGCAGCGGCCCGCCGGGCGTCCGACCCCACAGCTCCGGCACCGGCACGCCGGCGCGCTTCCCGGCCAGGTCATGCAGCGCCAGGTCGACGCCGGCGCGCGCGATCGGCATGCCGGCCGAAAAGCCATCCGCCACCGTCCGGCCCATGACGGCGTGGGCGTTCTCCAGGTCGCGCGAGTCGTGCCCGAGCAGGGCCGGGCCGAAGTACTCCCGCAGCACGGTCTCGACCGTCTCCAGCGTCTCGTAGCTCCAGCGCGCGATCGGCACGCTCTGGCCCCAGCCGACCAGGCCGTCCCGGCAGCGGACCTTCACCAGCACCGAAGCTCGTCCCTTGGCGCCGTGCGGACCGGTGAAGAACTTGAAGTGCCCGGTCATCGAGTAGCGCAGCGCCCAGGTCTCGATCTCGCTGATCGCGGTCTCGCCGCGCAGCCAGGCGGGGGTGCGCAGGCTGAGCAGCGGCAGGGCGGCGCAGGCTTGGAGCATCGTGCGCCTCGTCGGAGTGATGGTCGGGTCGGCAGGCATGGTCACCGAGGGTAGGGCGGCGCTCAGCCTCTGCCTTGACCGGCTCGGACCTCGGCGGTCTGCTGGGAAGCCGCGGTTCATCTCTCCCCCTTCCTCTCCACTTGAACCCTACTCGGCAGGACGCACCGAAGCCGTATCCTTGGCTCTTCCGGATCACGGTGGGCTGTCACTCCGTCCAGGTCGCCCTCGGTCTGCTGTGCGTACTCGCCTTCGCTGAGCAGGTCGCTCTCCTCAGGATCCTCGAGGAGGGCGGGAGCCTGGATTTCCTCCGGGCGAACCGGGCTGACGAGCGCGTGGAGAGGTGGCTGGCATTGCATACCGGATTCGCCTCCGCCAGCTTCGTGCTCCTCCTCGTCTGGCTCAACCGGGCGGTGAAGAACCTGGACCGGATGAAGCGCCTATGGCAATCGACCCTCAGCCCTGGTTGGGCGGTCGCCGCCTTCTTCCTCCCGATCGTCAGCTTCGTCGCCCCCTACATCGCCGTCCAAGAAACATGGCGGGCGAGTGATCCGGAGCTTCCTCTGCTGCAGCACGGCCCGAGGAAGGTGCTCGGGCCAAGGTCGCCGCTCCCCTTGGTTTGGTGGCTCTCCTTCCTTGCTTTAGTGGTCTGGCGGTTCACCGGATTCGGCGGAGGCTCCTCGGTCGAACCCGAGATTCAGGACCTGATCCACCAGCAGCGCCTGAGCTTGATCATGATGGCCGTGGCGGCGGGATCGGCGCTCGCTGCGGCGGCCTGGATCTTCGGGATCCACCGCCGGCAGCGAGTCCTCATCGATGCTTGGCATTCGATGCCCGAGGAAGAACGGGAGCGAGGTCTGGCTGTCTACGCGGTCCCGGCCGCTCCGGTCGGGACCGTCCCGCCCCCGTCCGAAGGCTTGCTCGGCATCGTCGAGGCCCAGCTGCTCGAAGATCTGCGTTGGTACGGGACGGACGAAGCCGGCATGGAGGTCGGCTGGCGACCAGGTGTAGGCGAAGGGCACCGGGCCACGGTCCAAGGCGGTGAGATCGAGGACTACCCCGAAGTCGAAGTCCATAGCCACGACCGCGGCCTCATCGCGCGGGGCTCCACCGATTTCCTCGATTTCGGGTCGACGCAGCCCCCGCGGGTGTTCTGGTCGACCCTGGAGGTCAAGGGGGATCGCTTCTGGCACACCGAGGTGACCTTGCCGCGGTTGCCTAAGCACATCTGGCAGGGTCTCAGCGACGAGGAGCGGGACTTCGTCGCCTCCGGCCAGGGCGCGAACGGGCACTGGCGTCGCGAGCGCCTGGTCAAGCGGTGGCGTAAGCAGCGCAGACTCTGAGCCATGCCCCTGGCGGAGTGACCGCGAGGCCCCAGGGGGCACCGCAGCGAGGCTTCGGCAAGTCTGCAACATCCCACGCTACCCATGCCGCTGAGTGATACCGTGGAGAGATTCGGGGGCGCCGCGCTCCCTCGAGGACCGACCATGCACCCCCGCTCGCTTCTCTTCTGGCTGATCGCCTCCGCCCTCTTCTGCGCCGCTCTCCCGGCCCAATGGAGCGAGGACCCCTACCTGAACCAGGCGGTCGTCACGCGCCCCGGCGACCAGGCCCTGCCCAAGGCCGCCAGCACCGCCGACGGCGGCAGCTGGGTGGCCTGGTTCGACAACGCCTCCGGCAACTACGACGTCTACCTGCAGCGCTTCGACAGCAAGGGCCACGCCATCTTCCCGGCCGGCGGCCTGCTGGTCAGCGACCATCCGCAGAGCTCCTCGCTGGTCAACTGGGACCTGATCGCCGACGCCGCCGGCAACGCCGTGCTGGCCTTCACCGACACTCGCGCGGGCGGCGACCTCGACGTCTACCTCTACAAGATCGGCCCCGACGGCAGCTTCCTCTGGGGCGCCAACGGCCGCGCCGCCTCGACCAACGCCGACTTCGAGGCCGACCCGCGGCTCGCGCTCGCCAGCGATGGCGACGTGGTCGTGGTGTGGAGCTACTACGGCAGCGCGTCGGCGGTGCGCATGCAGCGCTACGACGCCGCCGGCAACGCCCTGCTCGCCGCTGGCGGACTGACGGTGGTGTCCGAGGCCGGCCGCTCGCCCGGCTTCGCCGAGGTCGTGCCCTCCACCAGCGGCGGCGTGATCGTCTCCTGGGTGCGCGACATCAACTTCTTTACCTCGGTCAAGCACCTGCGCGCCCAGCGCTTCGACCCCGCCGGCGCGCCGCTGTGGCCGAGCCCGGTCGAGGTCTTCGACGCCCACAATTTGCCGATCGCCTACGCCCCGCAGCTGCTGCCCGACGCCGCCGGCGGGGCGGTGCTCTGCTGGCACGCCAGCAACCCGTCCACCAACCTCTTCGACGGCTACGTGCAGCGCCTCGACGCCTCCGGCGCCGAACGCTTCGGCCACAACGGCGTGCCGGTGTCCTCGCTCGGCGGCCGCAACCACCTGTCGCCGCGCGCCTCCTTCGTGCCCGCGAGCGGCGACATCATCGTGTTCTGGAACGAGAAGGACAGTGCCCAATTCCTGAGCGGCCTCTCGGCCCAGCGGATCGACGCCTCCGGCGTGCGGCAATGGGGCAGCGCTGGCATCGAGCTGATGCCGATCAGCACCGCGCCGGTCTACCCGCCGAGCACGGCGCCGGCCGGCGACGGCGCGATGGCCTTCGTGACCTGGGCGCCGACCTCGACCTGGGGCCAGGACCAGCTGCTCGCCTTCCGCCTCGACGCCAGCGGCAGCTCGCCGTGGGGCGGCGCGCGCGACCTCTGCACCCGCCAGAGCAACAAGTCGGTGCGGCACGCCGTCGCGCAGAACGCCAGCGAGGAGGTGGTGGTCTACTGGGAAGACGAGCGCAACGGCGACGACGACGTCTACGGCCAGAACCTCAGCCTCGTCGGCGAGCGCGGGGTGAGCTACCTGGAGGTCGACGTGACCTCGATCTCGCTGGCCGCCGGCGGCACCGCCCAGCTCCAGCTCGACGCCGGCGCCGCCCACGCCGGCCGCAGCTACCTGATGCTGGGCTCCGAGACCGGCACCAGCCCAGGGCAGAACGGCTACGGCGTCCACCTGCCCCTGAACGACGGCAGCTACTTCCAGCTCACCCTCGGCAACCCCGGCTTCGGCCTGTTCCAGAACTTCCGCGGCCGGCTCGATGGCGCCGGCCAGGCCAGCGCCGCCGTGACCCTGCCCGCCGGAACCAACCCGGCCTTGGCCGGGCTGACCATCCACCACGCCTACGTGGTGCTGGACGCCCCGGGCAGCATCGCGCTGGTGAGCGAGGCGCGGGCCTTCCAGCTGCTGCCCTGAGCGGAAGGCCCGGTGGGGGAGGCCTGGCGGAGCCCAGGCCTCCCCGGACGCGCTTCAGCACGACTCGTCGCGGAAAGTAGTCGTGCCGGTTGACGCCGTCGTGCTCGCCGCTGCGCAGGCAGCACTTCTGGAAAGCGCTTCATCGAGCCGCACGGGCAGGGGTCCTTGCGGCCGAGCTTCTCGACCAGCTCCTTGTCGCCGCGCACCACCTGGCGGCCGCGCTTGACGCGCGTCTCGCTGGGGAAGCCCTTCCTACGCTTGCTGGAGCGCTCGAAAGGAGGGGAAGTCCTGGTCGTGTTCGTGTCGCTTCACGGCTCTTCTCCTCGGGGCCGGGCGCGGGGTGCGCCGTGGCGGGGCGAGGAGGGTAGGCAGGAAGGGTGGGCGCGGCAAGCCGAATCCTGGAGGAAACCGGCGCTTCCGCGACGAAAGCGGGCGGATGCCGGATTCCTGGAGATCAACTCTGGCCTTCCTGGCGGAGCGGGAATAGAAGTTGGCGGCAGAACCATGCGTGCCGGCGACCTCATCTCCCTCGCTCTCCTCGCCCCGGTCCTGACCCTCGCCGCTTGCGGCGCTCCGGGCCACCTCCCCGAGGACCCGACCGGCGCCGCGCCCGGGCGGGACTACACCGAGACCATCCGCGGCACCGACGTCCAGTTCGACATGGTGTGGGTGCCCGAGGGTGACTTCTGGATCGGCCGCACCGAGGTCACCTGGGACGAGTTCCTGCTCTACTGCGACTTCGAGGCCACCGGCCAGCCCTACCCCGGCGCCGACGCGGTCAGCAAGCCCTCGAAGCCGCTCGACTGGGCGCCCTACGACCACGACTGGGGCGCCGGGCAGCGGCCGGCGGTGGGCATGAGCTGGAGCTCGGCCCAGAAGTACTGCCAGTGGCTGTCGCTCAACACCGGCACCCACTACCGCCTGCCGACCGAGGAGGAGTGGCTGCTCGCCTGCGGCGACGGCGGCGAGGGGCCGCTCGAGGATCGCGCCTGGTTCGCCGACAACAGCGGCGAGATGACCCAGGAGGTGGGGCAGAAGGCGCCCAACGCGCGCGGCCTGCACGACGTGCTCGGCAACCTGTGGGAGTACTGCCGCAACCCCTACTCCGAGGACGAGCCCGAGCGCGCGGTGCTGCGCGGCGGCTCGTGGAAGGACGAGGCCGCGACCCTCACCCCCGCAGCCCGCCTCGGCTTCGACGAGGACTGGAACCTCGAGGACCCCAACTTCCCGCCCGGGGTGTGGTGGGTGCCCGACGGCGACCACCTCGGCCTGCGCCTGCTCCGCACCGGCCCGAAGCAATAGACTGGATTCGCCATGACCCTGACCTCGCGACGCTTCTTCCTCGGCCAGAGCCTGCTCACCGCCGCGATGGCCGCGGCGGGCCCGCTGACCCCGGCGATCTCCCGCGTGCTCGGCGGCCCCCAGGCCGGCCCCAACGATCTGCTGCGGGTCGGCGTGATCGGCGTGCGCGGCCGCGGGCGGGCCCACATCGGCGGCTTCAAGAAGTCGCCCGACTCCGAGGTCGCCGCGATCTGCGACTGCGACGAGGGCGTGATCGGCCCGGCCCAGAAGTCGGTGCCGGACGCGAAGTTCCACCAGGACCTGCGGCGGATGCTCGACGACGACTCGATCGACGCCGTCGCCATCGCCACGCCCAATCACTGGCACTCGCTGGCGGCGATCTGGGCGCTGCAGGCGGGCAAGCACGTCTACGTCGAGAAGCCGGTCAGCCACCGCCTGTTCGAGGGCCGCAAGCTGGTCGAGGCGGCCGCCAAGTACGGCAAGGTGGTGCAGGTCGGCACCCAGTCGCGCAGCCAGCCGGCCACCCGCGAGGCGATGCAGTGGCTGCACGAGGGCGGCCTGGGCAAGGTCGAGCTCGCCTGGGGCCTGTGCTACAAGCGGCGCCAGAGCATCGGCAAGGTCGACGGGCCGCAGCAGCCGCCCGCCACCCTCGACTACGAGCTGTGGACCGGTCCGGCGGCCTTGGAGCCGCTGCGGCGCGCCAATCTCCACTACGACTGGCACTGGGACTTCAACACCGGCAACGGCGACATCGGCAACCAGGGCGTGCACCAGATGGACATCGCGCGCTGGGGCCTGCAGCTCGACCGGCACCCGGAGCGGGTGACCAGCATCGGCGGCCGCTACGGCTACGTCGACGACGCCAACACCCCGAACACCCAGCTCGCCCTGCTCGACTATGGCGCCAAGAAGATCCTCTTCGAGGTGCGCGGGCTGGAGACGCCCGGCTTCCCCAAGGGCGGCGCCAGCATCGGCGTGGTCTTCTTCGGCGAGGGCGGCTACCTGGTCAGCGCCAGCTACGAGAAGCTGCAGGCCTTCGACCGCGACGGCAAGCTGATCCGCGAGTTCAAGGGCCGGGACAACCACTACCAGGACTTCCTGAACGCGGTGAAGGCCAATGACCCCGGCGCGGTCAACGCCTCGCCTCTCGACGGCCACCTGTCGGCGGCGATGGGGCACCTGGCCAACATCAGCTACAAGCTGGGCGTCGAGCAGCCGATGCTGGCCGAGGAGGACCTCTTCGGCGGCCACCGCGAGGCCAACACCGGCTTCACCGGATTGCGCGAGCACCTGAAGCGCAACGAGCTGTCGTTGGAGGAGCTGCGCATCCGGCGCGGCCCGACCCTGCGCTTCGACGGCGCCAGCGAGCGCTTCACCGGCGAGGCCGCCGCCTCGGCCAACCCCTTGCTGTCGCGGCCTGCGCGCGGCGCCTTCGCGGTGCCGGACGAAGTCTGAGGGAGCTCCGCTCCAGGAGGACGGCGATGAGTTATGAAACGACCTGGGAGCCGAGCGGCGTCTACTGGCGCTACTTCGGCACCCTGACCGCCGAAGACATGTTCCTGTCCAACCAGGAGGTCTACGGCGACCCCCGCTTCGACCACCTCGGGTACCAGATCGCCGACCTGCTCGAGGTCGAGGAGGTGGAGCTGGAGCCGCGCAAGGTGCGGCTGCTCGCCGCCATGGACCGGGCGGCCAGCGAGATGAATTCCCGGATCCGCTGCGCCATCGTCGCCCGCGGCGGGACCGCCCAGGCCATCGCCGAGGCCTACCGGGACGCGCGGGTCGGGCCGCCGTGGCCGGTCGAGATCTTCGAGGAGCTCTCGCTCGGTATTTCAAGCCGGGATCAGCGTTTCTCGGCAGCGAAGCTCG
>CAZXTO010000058.1:0-13466 GCA_964643675.1 uncultured Planctomycetales bacterium | reverse complement strand
CTCGCGCCACGGGTCCCAGACGAAGGGGTCCTCGCACAGTTCGCTCCACCGCGCGCGCACCCGCAACCCGCCCCGGATCGCTTCGGTCTCGAGCTCGTGGGTGGTCGGCCGCTGGTCCGGCCACGGCAGGTAGGCGGGGTCGCCGAACAGCACCCGGTGCACGGTGTCGTGGAACATCGGCGACTCGCGCGGCTCCGGGCGGCCGGGCTCGAACTCGGCGAAGGCCAGCTCGTGCTCGCGCGCGCCGAGCACCAGCTCGTCCAGGGTGCGCTTGACCACGTCGCCCAGGGCGAGGCCGCCGCGCCGCACCCACCACTCCTCGATGCCGGCGCGGTTGGCGTTGTTGGCCGCCAGCGGCCCGAGATAGGCGACCGCGCCGTGGGCGATCGCCTGCAGCGGGAAGGACTCCTCCGGCGCGATCGGATGGAAGACCACCTCGCCGCCGGTGTCGCCGAAGGTGCTGACGATGTCGCCGCCGACCACCGTGTCGCGGGTCACCGCGGAGTGGCAGGAGCCGTTGATCACGACCGAGGGGAAGAGGTCGACCCCCTCGAGCAGGCCGGCGGCGGTCAGCCGCGGCAGCTCCCCCTCGGGGTCGCGGCCGACCTGGTCCGGGTGGTAGTCCCAGTGCTTGGCGCGCTCGCGGTTGCGCTCCATCGAGAACAACCAGATGCCCTGCGAGTCGCCGCAGTGCCCCCACTCGACCAGGCCGCCGCCCTCGACGCCCGCGCGGTGGCCTTCGAGGAAGGCCGGCCAGTCCGGGTCCTTGCCGGTCAGCCAGAGGTCGGTGGTGAGGAGTTCGCGGCCGGCCGGTCCGGCCTGGACCCGCGGGCCGAGCTGCAGGCACCGGTCCACCACCACCGAGGTGGCGGCGAACTTGCGCGCCGGCAGCGGCGCGGCGGCGGCGCGGCGGAGGTTGGCGACGAAGCGCTCGGCGTCGGCGCCACTGGCGCCAGTGATGATGCCGAAGGCGCAATCGACGAAGGGATCCTCGTCGAAGCGGGTCAGCAGCGGCACCAGCCGGCGCGGCAGGTTGGCGTCGATCGCCCCCGGCTCCATCACCAGCGCCAGCCAGCGCGGAGCGCGGCGCCGGAGCTCGCGCTCGAGCCGGGCGGAGAAGCGCGGGGCGCCGCGCCAGCGCAGCAGCTCGCCGCCGCGGAAGGTCGCGAGCTGTTCCGCCGCGCGGGCGTAGCCGGGATCGCTCAAGCCGTCCTGCAGCAGCACCAGATAGGGACCGTCCGCCGGGAGCGCGGTCGCGCGCTCGGCGGTCGGGGTGGGTCGATCGACGACCCCGGTCGCGACGGAAGGCTCCTGGAGGACGAGGAGAAGAGCGGCAAGGAGCACGACTCCATCCTAAGCTCCCAGGGTGTTCTCCTGGCTCCGCGACCGCCGCCGCAAGCAGATCCTCGCCGCTCCCTTCCCGGAGGCCTGGGAGCCGTGGCTCGACCGCCACCTGGCCTGTTGGGAGATCCTCGACCGCGATCAGCGTCGCCGCCTGCGCGAGCTGGTCCAGGTCTTCGTGGCCGAGAAGCACTGGGAGGGCTGCGGCGGCTTCACCATCGAGGACGAGCACCGGGTGGCCATCGCTGCCCAGGCCTGCCTGCTGGTGCTGGAGCTGCCGCACGACCTCTACCGGCGGGTGGAGTCGATCCTGGTCTACCCGAGCGCGGTAGCCATCCCCGGGGAGCAGCGGGAACACGGCGTGCGCGCCGACGGGCCGATGCCGGTGCTCGGCCTGGCGGTGCGCCGCGGGCCGGTGGTGCTGGCCTGGGACGCGGTCGCGCGCGGCAGCAAGCACCCCGAGCGCACCCACAACGTGGTGTTCCACGAGTTCGCCCACAAGCTCGACATGCTCGACGACTCGCTCGACGGCACGCCGCCGCTGGCCAGCCGGGAGGAGTACGGCCGCTGGGTGGAGGTCTGCACACGCGAATACCAGGCCCTGCAGCGCGCCGCCGAATCGGGCCGCCGCAGCTTCCTCGATCACTACGGCGCCACCAACGTCGCCGAGTTCTTCGCCGTGATCAGCGAGGCCTTCTTCGATGAGCCGTCGGAGCTGCGCGGCCGCCACCCGGAGCTCTACGAGGTGCTGGCGGCCTTCTACCGGCAGCGGCCAGCCGGCTGAGGCCGCCTAGAATCCAGCGATGCTGCTCGCAGCCCCCCTGCTGGCCTTCGGCCTGCTCCAGGACCCCGCGCCGGCGGCGGCGGTCAGCCCGACCACGCCGCGGACGCGGCCCAACATCCTGTTGCTCCTGGCCGACGACCAGGGCTGGGCCGACTTCGGCTTCCTCGGCCTGAAGGAGGACGTGCGCACGCCGCGGCTGGACGAGCTGGCGGCGGCCGGGATCGCGATGTCGCAGGCCTATGCCACCAGCCCGATCTGCAACCCGTCGCGAGTCGGCCTGATCACCGGCCGCTACCAGCAGCGCTGGAACAACTTCTACTACGGCGGCGGCCGCGGCCTGCCGGACGAGGCGATCACCCTGCCGGAGCGGCTGCGCGCTGCCGGCTACGCCACCGGCTACTTCGGCAAGGTCCACACCGGCGGCCCCGACAACGCCCCGGAGAAGCCCGGCTTCCCGCTGCGCCACGGCTTCGACCGCTTCTTCGGCACCACCTGCGGTGGACGCGTCCACTACCTGCACCACTCCCAGGCGGCGCAGGCCGAGTACGGCGAGGCCGCCGGCCAGATGGAGGTCGAGCCGATGTGGGACGACGACCGACAGATCGAGTGGGAAGGCTTCACCACCGAGGCCTTCGGCGCCGAGGCGCGCGCCTTCATCACCGCCAGCGGCGAGCGGCCGTGGTTCGCGATGGTCAGCTTCAACGCCGTCCACAACTTCGCCTGGCAGCTGCCGCCGGCCGAGCTGGAGGCGCGCGGGCTCGCGCCCTTCCCCGACTGGGACCCGGCGGAGCAGGGCTACCGCGAGTGGTACGCCGGCGTACACCGCCGCGACTGGCCGGAGGGCCGCGCCTACTACCTGGCGCAGCTGGAGTGCCTGGACCGTGAAGTCGGCCGCCTCCTGGATCACGTCGACGAGCTCGGCCAGCGCGAGGACACCCTGGTGCTCTACACCGTCGACAACGGCGGCTGCGTACCCGACTGGGCCGACAACGGCCCTCTGGCCGGCAGCAAGTACCACCTGATGGAGGGCGGCACTCGCACCCGCACGCTGCTGAGCCTGCCGGGGGTCTTCCCGGCCGGCGCCCGCTGGGAGCGCGTCTTCAGCGCCCTCGACGTGGCCCCGACCCTGTGCGAGCTGCTCGGCATCGAGACCGAGGCGGACGCCTTCGACGGGGTGTCCCAGCTCGCGCCGCTGGCCGCCGCCGGCGAGCCGCAGCCCCGGCCGGCGGAGCGCGACCTGCACTGGGACACCGGCTGGCAGTGGTCGGTTCGCTGCGGCCGATGGAAGCTCATGGTCACGGTCGACGACGACCGCGCCCGTCGCTCCACCGACTTCGAGCAGGTCCAGGTCCGCCTGGGAACGCACCTCTACGACCTCGTGGCCGACCCGGGCGAGACCCGCAACCTGGCCGCGGAGGATCCGGAGCGGGTCGCGGAGCTGACCGCGGCGCACGCCGCGTGGCGGGAGCGGATCGGGCAGGCCTTGCCGGAAGAGTGATCCTCGGCGCGAGCTGCTGGCCTGCGGCCGCGCTCAGGGCGTGGCCGGCGGACTCCAGGCCCGCACCGAGTACGGGCCCTGGCCAGACCGCCCTTGGACGGTGAGGGTGTAGCGACCGGTCCGCGGCAGGCGGAGGCCGAGCAGGGCGCCGCGGTCGGCGCCGGAGGCGCGGTCGGACGCCACCTGGATCCCGGCGGGGTCGTGGAGGAGCAAGCCGGTGTCGACGGCAGAGGACTCCGTCGCCAGGTAGAGGAGCTGGCCCTCGACCCCTTCCAGGTGCCAATAGGCCGCTTCTTCGGCGCCCAGCTCGCCGGCCCCGCTCCCCCCCAACTCGAGCTCGGGCACCGGCACCTCGGTCAGGCGCAGGCGGTATTCGCCGCCGCCGCCGTCGCCGAAGCTCGCCACCTGGGCCAGCACCTCGCCGCCGCGCTCCACCATCCAGCCGTGGCGGCAATCGAGGCCGGCGCCGCCGTCGTCGTTGCTGCCGAGCGATCGACCGAGTCCGGTGCTCAGGCGCAGCACCGGGTCGAAGCGGGCGGACTCCACCTCCAGGCGCAGCACCTGGCCGGGAGTGGTGTCGAAGCGGTAGAAGTGGGAGCCGCCTACGGCGAGCCCACCGGTGACCGGCCGACCGGCGACCAGCTCGCGGCTGCTGTCGCCGAACTCCAGCCGGTAGGGCTTCGCGGCGCGGGCGAGGGAGCGGACCTGGATCCGGTACTCCTCCTCCCAACCGAACACGAAGGACATGCGGCGGACCAAGCCCTTCGAGTGCGCCGGCAGCCACTGCAGGGCCGGGCGCGCATCCAGGCCCTCACCGCGGTCGGGGTGGCGCGGCACCACCCGGACCTCGAGCTGGTCGCCCTCCACCTCCAGGGTGCGGAACTCGCCCGGCTTCCCGGGGAGGACCCACTCGTCGAGCCCGTGCGCCGGCAGGATGTCCTCCACCTGCGCCGGCGCCGCCAGCGGCCGTCGGCGCGATCGCTCCACGCCGACCCGGTAGCGAGCGCCGGCCCGGACGCGGACGCGGACATAGTGCTCGCCGTCGCGGCGCAGGTCGTAGCAACCGGCCCAGCCGTCGAGCGCGCGGCCGCTCGGGTCGATCAGCTCGACGAAGCCGTCGCCGAAAGGGGCCACGGTGTCCCCGGCGCGGGCGTCGAAGCGGACGTGGGCGTAGCCGTCCTCGTCGAGGACCCCGGCGATGGCCTCCACCCCTCGCCCCAACGGGGTGCTCTGCAGCCGCTCGACGTAGAGCCGGTAATTGCCGCCGCCGCGCTTGCCCGGCCCGTGGACCCGGATGGCGAAGCGGCCGCCGCGCTGCAAGCGCGCCAGCATGTGGCTGCGGCTGCCCGGGTCGTCGGTCTCGGGCACCACCACCGCCGCGGTCCGCTCGCCGTCGCTCAAGCGCGCCAGGGAGATCACCGGGTCGAAGCTGGTCGAGGAGACGTCGGCGCGGATGATCTCCTCCTCGGCCGCCTCGAAGATCCACTGGTCCATCGTGTCGACGGTCAGGTGCTTGTGGTGCTCTCCCGGCCGGTCGAGGTCGCGGCGGTCCTCCTGGGCGCCGAGCGGCAGGGTGAGGAGGAAGGGGAGGAAGAGGCGGAGGGTGCTGCTCACGGACATCGCACCCGCCCTACGCCGCCCGGGCATCACCCGCTGAAGCCGTCTGGATTGACTTTGCATCCTGGCCTTGGGGCGTCATCCTGCTCCCCGGTCACCATCGAGGAACCCCGATGTCCCCCGCTCCCCCCTGCCCCTCCCCTCCCGGAGAATTGCTCGCCATCTTCCTGGCCGAGGAGGCCGGCGCGCCGATGCGCTCGGTCGCCGAGGCCGAAGCCGTCGCCGGCGAGGGGCTGGCCGGCGACCGCTATCGCGACCAGGCCGGCTTCTACTCGCCCAAGCCGCGGCCAGGGCGGGAGCTCTCGCTGATCGAGGCCGAGGCCCTCGAAGCCGCCGAACGCGACTACGACTGCGCGCTGGCCCCCGAGCAGAGCCGCCGCAATCTGCTGACCCGCGGCGTGGCGCTCAACCACCTGGTCGGCCGGCGCTTCCGGATCGGCGAGGTCGAATTGCTCGGCGCCGGCCTGTGCGAACCCTGCCGCCGGCTGGAGGAGCTCAGCTTCGACGGCGCCTACCGCGCGCTCGTGCACCGCGGCGGCCTGCGGGCGCAGATCCTGCGCGGCGGCGAGATCCGAGTGGGCGACCGGATCCGGATCGCCGACCTCGAGGACGACCGCGGCCGGACCGAAGCCTAGCGCTCGGCAGGCTCCGGGATCGGGAACCAGTCCTCCAGCACCGCGCCGACCGCGCCCGCCAGCGCCGCGACCGACTGCCTGCGGCCGAGCCGCTGCCGCATCGAGAAGGGCAGCTCGGCTTGCACCGCGTACAAGCCGCCGCCCCGGTGACGGCGCACGATGTAGCCGCCGGTGAAGTAAGGCTTGCCGTCCGGGTGCGGCAGCTTGGGCGAGGGCACCGCCACCACTCCGCGCTCGGTCAGGCGGGCGCCGAAGGAGCGCGGGCCGCGCACCCAGGCCACGTCGACCAACTGCTCGCCGAACCAGGTCTCGGCAGCGAGCTCGCGGTCGTCGAGCGCCAGCTGCCTGGCGTTGAGGGCGTAGCCCAGCTCGACCCAGTTGGCGGCGTGGGCGTGGCCGTGAAGATCGACCAGCAGCGCCCGGCCGCCGCCGATCTCGCGCGCCGCCACCCCGGCCTGCTCGAGCGCGTGGTGGTATTCCCGCCACACCGCCTCCGCCAGCTCGCCGCCTTGGGCGGCTTCCTCGATCGACCGGTTCGGGTCGAGCTTGATGCGGTGCAGCTCGCTCGCCACCACAAAGGGGCGCGCGCCCAGGTCGCGCTCGATGCGATCGGCCAGCTCCCGGCACAGCTCCAGGGTGGAGGTGTCCCGCTTCAAGACCCCCTCGGTGCGGTCGGGCGCCTGCTCCGGCTTGCGACCGCCGCCGTGCGGCGCCGACAGCACCAGCGGCAGCTCGCCCTCCTCGATCCACACGTATCCGGTCGCCGGCGGCGGCGGCGGGACGAGGGCGGTGGGATCGGCCGCTTCGGCCGGAGACTGCAGCAGGGTCAGGCAGAGCGTGAACAGCATGGGAAGGAGCCGCGGAGGCTCCCTCTCAGCTTAGCTGTTCCCTGCCGGGCGCCGAGCAACCGCCAAACGAGAGGGACGGTCGGTCGTTGTGAGCCACCTCGATCGAAGCGGCCACCCCTCGAACGATTCAGGTGCCCTGGCGCTCCCTCTCGAATGCCTCCTTGCGTTCCTGATAAGCCCTGTGAAGCTCACCCCAGGAAGGCAGGTCCTCAACCTCGAACTGCCACCCTGATGCGATGTTTACGAACCTCAGCTCGCCTTCGTCTTCCAAGTGGGAGTAGTCCTCGAGGGTCCTCATCAGGAGGATCTCCCGCACCCCTGTATAGGGAGGATAATCCTCGAACTCGCTTCCGTATTCCGAGAGCTCTTCCCAGCTCAACAGCCTGCCGGCGGGCGATCCGACGACCTGCAGAGGCGCCACGAGTTCGCCGACGCCATTCCGCACGTAGAATTGATCCTCGATCTCGGAATCAAGAGGGATCGTCACGAGCACCTTGAGCTCGAGGGATGCTTGATCTCGCTGCGTTTCCAAGCGTTCGCCCGTCCCCTCCAGGGCCTGGACCATGGAGCCCGCGGGCAAAGCGATCCACTTGGACCGGAACGCGAGGACCTTCACCGTTCCGAATTGCCCTGATTCGATCTCCTGGTGGAGGTCTGAAGGCCAACGCAGTCGAACGGGTCGACTCACTGTCTTCCCATTGCTGGCCAAGCCGCGGACGTAAGGGAGCCCGTCCTGATAGACCAAGGCGGACCACTCCACCCAACTGGTCTCGCCGCGCTCAGCGGCCCCAGGGAGGAGCCAAGTCTCTCGCTTCTCGGTCTCATAATCCCCCCGGATCCGGTTCCTGACCTGCAGGACTCGTCCCCCAGACTTCTTCGCAGACTCCTCATCGAAGATCGCCGACCCGGCATCGGAGTAGATCTTCCCCCACCAGTGTCCGGAACCCAAGCGATGACCTCCCCCTTGCGCGCCTCGGTTACTACCGAATACGCAGACTCCCAATCACCAGCATCGGCACCGGAACCGCAGCTCGACCCACTCACCGACCCGAATAGGAGGAGACCAAGGGTTAGGAGTTGGATCCGTCTCATATCTACCCCGCGCCATCCACGAGAAAAGACGAAACGGAATCTGCTCCGATCAGGATGGGAACATGAGTGGCTGGGCCGCGGCCGTTCACCTCCATTTGCCGCAGGGGCAAGCGAGGGAATTGACTCGAGGGAATGCGCTCTCAAGCGGAATTGAACGCGGGATCGAGCAACTCACAACTCGACCCATGCTCACTCTCCGATTCCATACCTTTCTCCTCGCCATTCTCCCCGCGGCTTGCGCCACCGGACCGCCCCCCCTCTTCGCGGAGGATGCTCCTCGTGCCTCCGAAGCAGCCGTCCTGACCATTCTGCCCGCAACCGTCACGACCACACCACTGCAGGAGTTTCATTCACTCGACCTTAGCGTCAGCATCACCAGTCGAGTGTCCACGATAACCAGATACCCTACGAAGCTGCTGGAGGTGGACGGTGTACCGCTACAGGACCTGAACCCAGACCCGGAGGCGCTGGAAGCCCGCGCCTTCCAGGTGTTACCTGGTGAACGGGTATTCGGTGTGGAAGTCAGCGCTGACGGTTCCCTGCAACAGGACAAGGTCATCCAGAGAGGGAACCTGACCATGAACATCTCCGTGGCCGGTGACCGGTTCCACCTGGGGCTTGGGGAGCGGGTCTCGCTGCGATTCAATGTTGAACCCAATGCTGAATACCGCCTGCGGACCTCGGTATTCCGGGAGATCGTCGTGCTCCAAGTCGTGAGCGGAGACGGCGTGGAGGTGGCCCGCTTCGAGGGCGTTCCCGTCCTCGACCTTCCCGAGCCGACCCTCTAGTACCAGTGCCGATCTGATCTGCCCAGCGCAACTCAATCTGGCGCAGCAAGCTCCGTCCGCGACCGCTCCACCCCGAACCCGAGCTCCTGGAACCACGGGAACAGGTCCTCTCCCACTGCGTGGCTCCAGACCGCCACCAGATCGTCGAAGGAGTAGCCAGCCCGCCCCGGCTCCAGCAGCTCGCGCTTGGCGCGGAAGTACTTCGCCAGCGCACCAGGACCGTGGAGCCGCTCCAGCTCCTCGAAGACGAAGTAGCTCTTGCCCCACACCAGATCGCGCGGCGCACCCTCGACTAGCGGATCGGCGCTGCGGTAGTCGGGGTCGTGGTTCCGCCCGCGCTCGAGCTGGCGGTCGAGGGTGCGCTGCGCCTCCGGCATGCCCAGCCGCTCGCCGACCTGGATGCCGAGGTAGGTCGCGATCGGTTCGTTCCACAGCGGCTCGGGATGGGGCAGCACCCAGGAGTGCCCGGCCTCGTGGGCGATCAGCTCGACCATCGGGTAGCGGTTCTCGGGGTAGTTGCCCCACCAGGCACCGATGGCGATGCGCGCGCCGCTGGAGAAGCCGCCGCCGCCGGTCGGCAGGATCAGGAGCCGCTTGATCATGCCCGGCGAGGGCTCGACGCCGGTGATCGCGACCAGGTGCGGACGCACCGCGAGGTACTCCTCGGCGATGGCCCGGGCGAAGGGCGCGGTGCCGTCGTGGTACTCGAGGGTCAGCGGACCGATCGCCTCCTCGTGCTCGGCCCAGGTCGAGCGGTGCGGACGCTTCGGATCGACCGGCTTCTCGGCGGTCAACGAGAGCAGGAGCGGGGTCACCCAGGCGGCGTTGATCGGATCCGAGGCGTCCGGTCGCTGGCCGAACAGCCCGCGGCTGCCGAGCAGCAGGTGGCCGTCCCCGACCGGACGCAGGGCGAGCACGGGTTCTCCGCACTCGTCGTAGATCAGCTTCTTCCATGAGGAGTCGAGGACCAGGTACCTCCCGCCGCGGTAGACGATCTCGGCCTGCTCGTCGACGTCGGTCAACTCCAACCAGCGACCCGTGCCGCGGAGCGGCTTCCGGGCCCCCTCCGCGCTCAGCGCGGCGCCGAAGCGCTCGGCCAGCGCGGCGCCTGGCGGCGGCTCCTCGGCGCCGTCGGCCATCAGCAGCACCGTGCCCCCGCCCTCCAGGTAAGCCTCGATGTGCTCGAGCGCCTGCTCCGCGTACGGGATGCGCCGGTCGCCCCCGGTCAGCACCAGCAGGTTGGTGTTGGAGAGGTCCAGCTTCGCCAGGCTGCCCCAGTTGCGCGCGTCGGCGCCGCGGCCGGCCAGGTATTGGCGGGCGAAGCGGCCGTCCAGGTAGAAGCTGAACTCCTGGCTGATGTCGCAGACGGAGTGGACGCGCGGCGGGGCGGGGTCCTGGGCCGCGGCCAGGAGCAGGAACAGGGTCGGGACCAGCATGGCCTAGGAGTCTAGGGCCCCACGCACCGAGGGCAGCCGAGTGGACGAAAACGGGGCCGGACGACGATTCACGCCCGGCCCCGCACCCACGCTTCATCAGTCGCCGCTAGGCGCTGACGACCCTCGCTTCCAAGCTCACCGGTTGGCTCAGGTTGAAGTAGTTCGGGGAGGTGGCCTGGACCATCTTGGAGATCTCCTCGTAGTCCTCCATGGTGCCGTTGCCGTCGATCGTCACCGTGTAGCGGATCGACTGGCAGCCCGGGTCGACCGGGGCAACGCCGAGGAAGCCGCGCAGGTCGAGCTCGGTCTCACAACGGACCTCGAGGTCCCTCAACTCGATGCCCTTCATGGCGCAGCCGGCGACGAAACCGACCAGCACGCAGCTGTTGAGGGCGCCCATCAGGTACTCCTGGGGGTTCGGGGCGGTGTTGCCGCCGCCGACCTCGTTGGGCTCGTCGGAGGAGAAGCTGAACTGGCGCTCGACCTTCTTGCCGCCGAGCTCGAAGCCGCTGATCAGGCTCTCGGAGCAGGTGCCGCCGCGCCACTGGGTGGCGACCTCGAACTTGGCCTGGGCGGAGGGCGGGTTCTCGGCGCACTCGCCGGCGAGGGCCTGCAGGGCAGCGACGTCGATGCCGTTGACGGTGTGGGAAGTGGTGGTCATTAGTCCTGGTGTTCCGGGTTTCTGAGGGCCGGGATTCAGGCCCGCAGATGCCATGGCGCGGGCCGCGGGCCGCGACTGCCATCCGGAGGCGATTTTTTTTTTGCGGGCAGAAATCCGGCCGGGCGTGGCAGCCGCCGCCCGCGCTTCGCGCCATGTCCTGAGAGCGGAATCCCGCCCGACGAGGCCACCGCCCCCCGAACCACCATGACCGCGACCTACACCTACGAAGAGACCCTGGCGACCTCGGAGCGCATCCACTGGCGGGTCGAGGACCTGATCGGCGGCGAGCGCCGGCTCGACTTCTCGCTGCCCTTCCTGCCGGAGGCCCTGGCCTGCGCCGAGGAGCTGGATTTCCTCAGCACCGACGAGAAGCGGACCCTCAACCAGATCCGCGCCAACGGGTACCTCTACCTGTTCGGCCTGGTCGAAGAATTCATCCTGCCCTTCGTGGTCGATCACGCCCGCCACGAGAGCGGCGAGGATCACACCAAGACCCGCGCCCTGCTCCAGTTCGCCGCCGAGGAGGCCAAGCACATCGAGCTCTTCCGCCGCTTCCAGAAGGAGTTCGAGCGCGGCTTCGGCACCCGCTGCGACCTGATCGGGCCGCCGTCCGCGATCGCCAGCGCGGTGCTCGCCCACCAGCCGCTGGCGGTCGCCCTGACCATCCTGCACATCGAGTGGATGACGCAGCGCCACTGGCAGGACTGCGCCCGCGACGACCGCGGCATCGACCCGATGTTCAAGGACCTGCTCAAGCACCACTGGATGGAGGAGGCCCAGCACGCCCGCCTGGACACCCTGATGGTTGCCGAGCTGGGCGCGGGCAAGACCCCGGAGCAGCTCGCCGCCGCGGTCGACGAGTACCTCGAGATCGGCGGCATGCTCGACGCCGGGCTGGCGCAGCAGGTGAGCTTCGACCTCGACGCCTTCCTGCGCGCCACCGGCCGCCGCCTCAACGAGGCCGAAGCCGAGCGCTTCCGCGAGGTCCAGCAGCGCGCCAACCGCTGGACCTTCCTGGGCTCGGGCATGAGCCACCCGGAGTTCCTCGGCAGCGTCGAGAGGCTGGATCCGGCGCTGCGCCGGAAGCTCGAGGAGGTCGCCCCGGCCTTCTGCTAGGCGCGGCGGGCTATTCCTGGCCTGGCGCGCGGTCGAGCGCCAGCTCGGCTAGCCGCTCGTCGAGCACGTCGAGCTGCCACAGCTGGATCCGGTTGGCGGTCGAGCCGGCGATCAGCAGGCGACCGTCCGGCGAGAATTGGAGCTCGGTGATCGGGTCGGCGTGCGGCGCCTCCAGGGTAGCGAGCACCTCCCCGGTGGCGACCCGCACCAGCTGCAGGCGCTCCTGGTCGGGGCTGATCGCCAGCAGCTCGCCGTCGGCCGCGAAGGCCATCGGGCCGGGCAGACGGGACAGGTTCTCGCTCCGCGGCAGCTCCCAGGCCAGGCTCCAGTCGGCGACGCGTCGCATGCGGTAGCGGTCCGGGTCACCGGCCAGGAGCCAAGCCCCGTCCGGACTGAAGCCGACGCTCACCACGGTCTGCTCCGGGTCGAAGCGCTCGAGCAGGGCGCCGGTAGCCGCGCTCCAGACCTGGATCCCCTGCCCGCGCCAGGCGCCGGCGACGAGCAGGCGGTCGTCCGGGGAGAGCCTCGGCTTGCTGGTTCCGGGGCGCGCCTCCAGGGTCGTCGTGAGCTCGCCCGTCGCCAGCTCGAGGCGGCGCAGCTCGCGCCCTTGGCGGAAGCTGAGCAGGCGACCCCGCGCGCCGAAGCTCAGGTCGGTCGCGCTGCCCTCCAGCAGCCGCTCCGGCTCGCCGCCGGCGGCGGGCGCCGCCCAGCGCAGCAGGCCTTCGCTGGTGGCGGCGTAGAGCGCGCCGGAGCCGGGATCGAAGCGCAGGGAGTTGACCTCGCCTCCTGACCACAAGGAGGACCTGCGGTCGGTGCCCAGGTCCCAGAGCAGCAGGCCGTCGGCCGCGCCCGAAGCCAGCCAGGACTGGCTCGGGTCCACCGCCACCGTCGCCGGCCCCTTGCGCTCGTGGCCCTGCAGGAGCCGGAGCACGTCGCGGTAGCCGATCGCCGCCAGGCCGAGCTGGTCCCGGTGTTGGAAGACCACGCGCTCGCCCGCCGCCTGCCCGAGCGACCACGGCGCCTGGATCACCTCCTCACCGGTGGCGAGGTCGAAGAGACGCAGGCTGCCGTCCCAGGACCCCGTGGCCAGCAGCCGCCCCTCGCTCAGGAACAGGGCTTCGACCACCTCGGCCTTGTGGCCGCTCAACCCCTGGCCGACCTCGGCGCTCCCCGCCTCCCAGACGTAGGCCCGAGTGTCCTGGCAGCCGGCGGCCAAGCGCTCACCGTCGGGACTCCATTGGATGGAGTAGGGCCGCGAGGGCAGCTCGATGCCCGCGCCGCGCTGCAGCTCCGCCGCGGCCAGGAGCTCGACCCGCTCCTCCTGGATCACCGCCAGCCGGTCTCCCTGCGGGGAATAGCGCAGCGCCTGCGGCGTGGTCTCGATCGGATCGCGCGCGCGCTCGGCTCCATCGCGCGGATCGAGGAGCAGGATCTCGGCCGTGACGAGGCCGACCGCGAGCTCGGCCGAGCCGGGATGGAAGTCCATCGCGCGAGCCGAGATCGCCTGCGGCAGGTCCACCGTGAGGCGGCCGGTCTCGAGGTCGATCACCGCCAGCCGCGGCTCATCGGTCTGCCGCCGGCCGTGCGCCTTGACCGCCAGGTAGCGGCCGTCCGGGCTGAACACGAGGAACCACGGCCGGCGGCCCGGCC
>CAZXTO010000057.1:0-13559 GCA_964643675.1 uncultured Planctomycetales bacterium | reverse complement strand
CACTACGCCCACGTGGACTGCCCGGGTCACGCCGACTACGTGAAGAACATGATCACCGGCGCCGCCCAGATGGACGGCGGCATCCTGGTGGTCTCCGCCAACGACGGCCCGATGCCCCAGACCCGCGAGCACATCCTGCTCGCTCGTCAGGTGAACGTGCCGGCGCTGACGGTCTTCATGAACAAGTGCGACATGGTCGACGACGAGGAGCTGCTCGAGCTGGTGGAGATGGAGATCCGCGAGCTGCTGTCCGAGTACGAGTTCCCCGGCGACGACATCCCCGTCATCCGCGGTAGCGCCCTCGGCGCCATGACCGCGATGGAGGAGGGCGCCGGCAACGATGACCCGCGCTTCGCCTGCATCCAGGAGCTGATGGACGCGGTGGATTCCTACATCCCCGAGCCCGAGCGCGACGTCGACAAGCCCTTCCTGATGCCCGTCGAGGACGTGTTCTCGATCGAGGGCCGCGGCACCGTGGTCACCGGCCGCGTCGAGGCCGGCATCATCAAGATGGGTGAGGAGATCGAGATCGTCGGCTTCACCGAGACCCGCAAGACCACCTGCACCGGCGTCGAGATGTTCCAGAAGACCCTCAACGAGGGTCAGGCTGGCGACAACGTCGGCTGCCTGCTGCGCGGCGTCAAGAAGGACGAGGTCGAGCGCGGTCAGGTGCTGGCCAAGCCCGGCTCCATCACCCCGCACACCAAGTTCGAGTCCGAGGTCTACATCCTGGACAAGAAGGAAGGCGGCCGTGAGAAGCCCTTCTTCAGCGGCTACCGCCCGCAGTTCTACTTCCGGACCACCGACGTGACCGGCACCATCACCCTGCCCGAGGGCGTGGAGATGGTCATGCCTGGTGACAACGTCAAGATGATCGTCGAGCTGATCACCCCGGTCGCGATGGACGAGCAGCTGCGCTTCGCGATCCGCGAGGGTGGCCGGACCGTCGGCGCCGGCGTGGTCGCCAAGGTGATCGAGTAAGTACGCCAATCGGTCCGCCCCGCCCGGCCGGGCGGGGCGGACCCTTGACGCTCAATAGCCATGAAGAACAAGGAACGCCACGTCTTCCTCGAGTGCACCGAGTGCCGCAACCGGAACTACACCACCGGCAAGCGGCTGCGCGCGGATTACAAGCTCGAGAAGAAGAAGTTCTGCAAGTTCTGCGGCAAGCACACTCCCCACCGGGAGAAGAAGCTCTAGTCCGCGGAGGCCACAGGGATGCTCTACCGTTACAAGCCTGACGAGGGCCGGAATGTCCGCCAGACCGCGTTCTGGATGGGCATGCTGATGGTTTTCTACGGCTCCTACTCGCTGTCCAACTACCTGGACCGGGTGGCGTCCCTGCGCGAGGCCCTGATGCAGGATTTCAAGGAGGTCCCGATCCTGGGCCTCCCGCTCACCGGCGCCAACCTGATCGCGATCGGGGTGTTCGCGCTGGCGAGCTGGCTCTGGGTCCGCTTCCTGGCCAAGGAGAAGACCGCCGAGCACCTGATCGAGGTCGAGGGCGAGATGAAGAAGGTCACCTGGCCTTCCTTCCGCGAGGCCAGCAACTCCTCCATCGTGGTGGTCACGACCGTGCTGCTGCTGATGGGTTTCCTCGCCTTGAGCGACTACGTGCTGGGTGGCCTGTTCAAGGTCATCCTCTGGGACCGTCTGGTCAGTTGAGGTGCAGGCCATGTCCTCCCATCCGTGGTACGTCGTCCGGGTCCACACCGGACAAGAGGACAAGATCCGCGAGCGCATGGTGCGCCGGGTCAAGGCCGACAACCTCGAGGACCGGATCCCGCAGGTGCTGGTCCCGGTGGAGCGGGTGACCGAGGTCAAGGCCGGCAAGAAGCGGGTCGTCAACCGCAAGATCTACCCGGGCTACCTGCTGATCCAGGTCGACCTGGGGGACCCGGAGAAGGAGCAGACCGACGAGGACAAGGCGGTCTGGTTCGCCCTCCACGAGACGCCTGGTTTCGGCGACTTCGTCGGCGGCGGGGAGCACCCGACCCCGATGAGCGCGGACGAGGTCGAGAACATCCTGTCCCGCATGGAGGACAGCGAGTCGCAGCCGCGGATGGCCGTCAAGATCCGTCCCGGCGACATGGTCCGCATCAAGGAGGGGCCCTTCGAGGGCTTCGATGGCTCCGTCGAGGAAGTGCTCGACTCGAAGGGGCTGCTGCGGATCTCGGTGACCATCTTCGGTCGCGCGACCAGTGTCGAGATCGAGCATTGGCAGGTCGAGCCCGTGTAGCAAGGCCTGCTCCGGGGGCGGCAGCGGCCGGCCCCGACCACCACAACCCGTCAGCACCGCTGAAAGCCCTCGACGGCCCAGGCGGGAGGGAACGAAATGGCAAAGGAAATCACCGCACAGATCAAGCTGCAGTGCCCCGGTGGCTCGGCGACGCCGGCGCCGCCGGTGGGCCCGGCCCTGGGTGCCCACGGCGTCGCGATCGGCGAATTCGTCAAGCAGTTCAACGACGCGACCCAGGACAAGCGCGGCTTGGTCATCCCGGTCGTGATCACGGTCTACAAGGACCGTAGCTTCAGCTTCGAGCTCAAGTCGCCGCCGGCTGCGGTGCTGCTCAAGAAGGCCGCTGGCCTCGAGAGCGGCGCCGGCAACGTCGGCACCGAGATCGTCGGCTCCGTGACCCGCGAGCAGGTCATGGAGATCGTCGACCTGAAGCGCAAGGACCTGAACGCCGCCAGCGATGAGGCCGCCTGCCGGATCATCGAGGGCACGGCGCGCTCCATGGGCATCGAGGTGGAGGGCTAGAGATGGGCCGTCGCGTCAAAGAGAACCTCGAGAAGGTCGACCGCGAGAAGGTCTACCAGCTCGGTGAAGCCTTCCAGACCCTCAAGGGGCTGAAGCTGGCCAAGTTCGACGAGACCGTCGAAGTGGTGGCCCGCCTCGGCGTCGACCCCAAGAAGTCCGACCAGATGGTGCGCGGCGCGGTGTCGCTGCCCCACGGCCTGGGCAAGACCGTGCGCGTGATCGCCTTCGCCGAAGGGGACGCCGCCGACGCCGCCAAGGAGTCGGGCGCCATGGAAGTGGGGGGCGAGGAGCTGGCCCAGAAGATCGAGGGCGGCTGGACCGACTTCGACATCGTCATCGCCCACCCGGCGATGATGCGGGTGGTCGGCCGCCTCGGCCGCACCCTCGGCCCGCAGGGCAAGATGCCCTCGCCGAAGTCGGGCACCGTGACCCCCAACGTGGGCACCGCGGTCCAGGAGTTCATGGCCGGCAAGGTGGAGTTCCGGGTCGACTCGGGCGGCAACGTGCACGTCCCGGTCGGCAAGGCCTCCTTCTCGGCCGACAAGCTGGTCGAGAACGCCTCGACCTTCCTCGACTACATCATCGGCCTGCGCCCGGCCACGGCGCGCGGCACCTACCTCCGCAACATCAGCGTCAGCACCACCATGAGCCCCGGGCTCAAGGTGGAGTACGCCAGCTAGGAGAAGCACCATGGTCAGCACTCTGAACAAGTTGATCGTCAGCGAGTACGCCCAGCTGGTGAAGGACCAGGAAGGCGTCGTGCTCCTGAGCATGGACCAGCTGTCGGTGGAGGAGTCGATCCACATGCGCAACGTGGTCCGCGAGAGCGGCGCGAGCCTGCGGGTCACCAAGGTCCGCCTGGCCCAGGTCGCCCTCGGCCAGGCCGAGATCCCGATCGACCTCTCCGACGAGCACGGCCTCACCGGCCTGCTGGTGGGGGACGTCGAGGCCACCCTCGCCGCCGCCAAGGCGATCGAGAAGATCTGGGAGAAGGCCAAGGACGACCGCAAGGTCCGCTTCCGCGCCGCCTGGCTCGACGGCTCCGTGATGGACGCCGCCGCCGCCGCCCAGATCCCGGCCATGCCGGACCGCCAGACCCTGCGGGGCATGATCTGCTCCGCCCTCATCGGACCGGCCCGTCAGCTCGCCGCCGTCCTCAACGAACTCCCCGCTTCCACCGCCCGTTGCCTGCAGGCTCGGGCGGACCAGGGCGACGCCGCCTGAGCGCCCCTGTCCCCAAATCACCCGCCGTAGTCCAACTACTAGAGAATCATGTCCGACGAAACCCAAGCCACCATCGAACTCGACGAGGGGCTCGAAAAGATCTTTGAGCAGCTCGACGCCCTCCCGCTGGGCCAGGCCGCTCAGCTCGTCAAGGCCATGGAGGAGCGCTGGGGCGTCAGCGCCGCTGCTCCGGTCGCCGTCGCCGCCGCTCCGGGCGCTGCCGCCGGCGAGGCCGAAGAAGAGAAGACCTCCTTCGATGTCATCCTCGAAGACTTCGGTGCCAAGAAGATCGACGTCATCAAGGCCGTGCGCGGCATCACCGGCCTGGGCCTCAAGGAGGCCAAGGAGCTGGTCGAAGGCGCGCCCAAGCCGATCAAGGAAGGTGCCTCGAAGGACGAAGCCGAGGACCTGAAGAAGCAGCTCGAAGAAGCCGGCGCCACCGTCAAGCTCGCCTGAGTTCCGGCGCGGATCTTCCGTGTTTCCGGTTCCGAGCGTTCCCCGTTCTCGCGGCTCCCGCCGCGGGGGCGGGGTAGGTGCGCTGAAATCGCCCGCGCTGGCCGTCTCTGGCGGTCTGCGCTCCCCTTCCGTCGTCCGCCGGACCGCCGGCTGGACGGCTGCATGCTTGCTGTCTCCTGATCAGGACCATCGGGGATGACCGTCACTCAAACCAAGCCGATCGACGAATTCGAGATCCGGGACTACCGGAGCTTCCCTTACCGGGAGGCGGACCTGCTGCCGGGCCTCTCCGACCTCCAGACGAAGTCCTTCGACGACTTCCTGCAGGTGGGAGTTCCGCCCAAGCGGCGCAAGAAGATCGGCCTCGAGGCCCTCTTCAACGAGGTCTTCCCGATCGAGAGCCAGGACAAGACCCTGGCCCTGGAGTACATCAGCTACACCCTCGGTCGGCCGCGCTACGAGCCGGACGAGTGCCGTGAGCTGAAGTACAGCTACGCCTACCCGCTGCGGGTGAGGGTGGGGCTGCGCAAGGGTTCGGAGCGGCACGAGGAGGACATCTACCTCGGCGAGATCCCGGTGATGATGGGCGGCGGCGAGTTCATCGTCAACGGCTCCGAGCGCTGCATCGTGGCCCAGCTGCACCGCTCGCCGGGCATCGACTTCTCGGTCGACCACCACGGCAGCGACAAGAAGCTGCACTCGGCGCGGATCATCCCCGAGCGCGGCTCCTGGGTGGAGCTGTCGGTCTCCGGCAAGGGCACCCTGCAGGTCCGCATCGACCAGCAGTCCAAGTTCTCCGCCCTGACCCTGATCCGGGCGCTCAAGCCGACCGGCGTCGACAGCGGCAGCACCGACGAGATCCTGCGGCTGTTCTACGACTCGGAGAAGGTCCAGCGCGGCAAGATGACCAAGGCCAAGTTCGCCGGCGCGCTCGAGGGCAAGAAGGCCTGCGGCCAGGTCCGCGACAAGAAGACCGGCGAGGTCTGGGCCGACCCGGGCCAGGAGATCACCGCCGAGGCGGCCGAGCGCATCGCCTCCTCCGACCTGAAGGTGGTCGAGGTGCTGAAGGACATCGAGGACACCCTGATCCTCGACTCGATGAAGGAGGACACCGCCTCCACCCACGAGGAGGCGCTGGCGGCCATCTACCAGAAGCTGCGTCCGGGCAACCCGATCCAGCTCGACAAGGCCCGCGACCTGCTCAACGACCGCTTCTTCGACGGCCAGCGCTACAGCCTGGGCCGCGTCGGTCGCTTCCGGATCAACCGCAAGTTCCAGCGCCCGGACGAGGCCGACAAGGGCCCGACCACGCTGCTGGCCGACGACTTCCTCGACAGCATCAAGTACCTGATGGGCCTGCGGGCCGGCATCGGCGAGGTCGACGACATCGACCACCTCGGCATCCGGCGGGTCCGGACCATCGCCGAGCTGGCAACCGAGGAGTTCCGCAAGGGCATGATCAAGGTCGCCCGCGGCGCGGTCGATCGCATGTCGCAGCAGGACGACAGCGAGACCCAGACCCCTCGCAGCCTGATCAACGCCAAGGCCTTCTCGACCGCGGTCGAGCAGTTCTTCGCCCGCGGCGAGCTCAGCCAGGTGGTCGACCAGACCAACCCGCTGAGCCAGCTGACCCACGAGCGGCGCCTGTCGGCGCTGGGCCCGGGCGGCCTCAACCGCAAGCGCGCCGGCTTCCAGGAGCGCGACGTGCACATCAGCCACTACGGCCGGCTGTGCCCGATCGAGACCCCGGAAGGCGCCAACATCGGCCTGATCAGCTCGCTGGCGCTGTACGCGGTGGTCGACGACTACGGCTTCCTGGTCACGCCCTACCGGGTGGTGACCAAGGGCAAGGTGCTCGACGAGGTGCGCTTCCTGCGCGCCGACGAGGAGTACGAGCGGGTGTTCGCGCCGGCCGACTCCGACATCTCCAAGAGCGGCAAGCTGCAGGTGGACGAGCACGGCATGATCATGTGCCGCTACCACGGCGAGTTCATGCTCAAGAAGCTGTCGGAGATCGAGTACCTGGACGTCGACCCCGGCCAGATCCTCGGCATCTCGGCGGCCCTGATCCCCTTCCTGGAGCACGACGACGCCAACCGGGCGCTGATGGGCTCCAACATGCAGCGGCAGGCCGTGCCGCTGGTGATCACCGAGCCGCCGCTGGTCGGCACCGGCCTCGAGCGGGCGGTGGCCCACAACTCGGGCATGGTGATGCGGGCGCGCCGCGCCGGCACCGTCGAGTACGTCGACGCCATGCAGGTCAAGATGAAGGAGGATCCGGAGCCCTACAAGCTGCGGAAGTTCCACAAGCTCAACGAGCGCACCTGCCTCAACCAGCGCCCGCTGGTCAAGGTCGGCCAGAAGGTCAAGCGCGGCGAGATGATCGCCGACGGCGCCTCGACCCACAAGGGCGAGCTGGCGCTGGGCAAGAACCTGCTGGTCGCCTTCATGTCCTGGGAGGGCTACAACTACGAGGACGCGATCATCGTGTCCGAGCGGCTGGTCAAGGACGACGTCTTCACCTCGATCCACATCGAGGAGTACGAGGCCGAGATCCGCGAGACCACCCTGGGCAAGGAGGAGTTCACCCGCGACATCCCCAACGCCGGCGAGCGCGCGCTGCGCAACCTCGACGACGTCGGCATCGTCCGGGTCGGCACCCGGGTCGGTCCCAGCGACATCCTGGTCGGCAAGATCGCGCCCAAGTCGAAGACCGAGCTGACCCCCGAGGAGCGCCTGCTGCACGCCATCTTCGGCCGCGCCGGCGAGGACGTGAAGAACGTCTCGCTGAAGCTGCCCGCCGGCGTGCACGGCATCGTCATCGGCGCCGAGAAGTACACCCGCAAGGTCAACATGACCCCGACCGAGCGGCGCGCGGCGCACGAGAAGATCCGCCAGATCGAGGCCGAGTACGACCAGGTGCTGCGGGCCGAGCTGCAGGCCGCCTACGGCGAGCTGCAGGAGTACCTGGACGAGAAGATCAAGGACCCCGAGACCAAGAAGGAGGTCCGGGTCACCGAGGCCACCCTGTTCGGCGACCTCCAGCGGCTGCTCGACCACGTCAAGGCCTACGCCGAGGGCGTCGAGCACCCGTCGCGCCGGGCCAAGGCCGAGGAGATCGTGCGGATCCACGCCGACCGCATCGAGGACAAGGAGGCCTGGAAGATCAAGATGACCAACCGGCTGTCGCGCGGGGACGACCTCCCCAACGGCGTGCTGGAGATGGTCAAGGTCTACATCGCCACCAAGCGCAACCTGTCGGTGGGCGACAAGATGGCCGGCCGCCACGGCAACAAGGGCGTGGTGTCGATCATCCTGCCCGAGGAGGACATGCCCTTCCTCGAGGACGGGACGCCGTGCGACATCATCCTCAACCCGCTCGGCGTGCCGAGCCGGATGAACGTCGGCCAGATCCTCGAGACCCACCTGGGCTGGGCGGCCAAGAACGCCGGCTTCCGGGCGATCACCGGCGCCTTCGACGGCGCCAAGGAGATCGACATCGAGGCCGCCTTGGAGGAGGCCGGGCTGCCCAAGACCGGCACCATCGAGGTCTACGACGGCCGCAGCGGCCAGCCCTTCGAGCAGGAGGTCTGCGTCGGCTACATGTACACCCTCAAGCTGCACCACCTGGTCGACGAGAAGGTGCACGCGCGCTCGACCGGCCCGTACAGCCTGATCACCCAGCAGCCGCTGGGCGGCAAGGCGCGCTTCGGCGGCCAGCGCTTCGGCGAGATGGAGGTGTGGGCGCTGGAGGCCTACGGCGCCGCCTACCTGCTGCAGGAGCTCCTGACCGTGAAGTCCGACGACGTCGACGGCCGGACCAAGATCTACGAGTCCATGGTCAAGGGCAAGAACATCCTCGAGCCTGGCACGCCGGTCAGTTTCGAGGTGCTGATGAACGAGATCCGGGGCCTCGGCCTGAACATCCAGCTCGAGAAGTCGAGCCGTTAGGGGAGGGAGCGACGATGAGCGAGACCAGCATTCCCGAATTCGCCGGACAGCAGCCGCCGGCCACCGTGCCGCCGCCGCCCCCGAGCATGGGGCTCGAGTACCAGGACTACCTGGGCGTCTCGATCCGCCTCGGCTCGCCCGAGGACTTCCGCTCGGCCTCCTACGGCGAGGTCAAGAAGCCCGAGACGATCAACTACCGCACCTTCCGCCCCGAGAAGGACGGCTTGTTCTGCGAGCGGATCTTCGGCCCCGAGCGGGACTACGAGTGCCACTGCGGCAAGTACCGCGGGCAGAAGCACATGGGCATCGTGTGCGACAAGTGCGGGGTGATGGTCACCACCTCGCGCGAGCGCCGCAAGCGCATGGGCCACATCAGCCTGGCGGCGCCGGTCGCCCACATCTGGTTCTTCTCGGTCACCCCGAGCCGGATCGGCAACCTGCTCGGCATGAAGAAGACCGAGCTCGAGCGGGTCATCTACTTCCAGGACTACGTCGTCATCGACCCGGGCGAGTCGGACTTCAAGGAGTGCCAGCTCATCACCGAGGACGAGTACCGGCGCGCCCGCGCCCAGTACGGCACCTCCTTCCACGCCGGCATGGGCGCCGAGGCGGTGGGGGACCTGCTGCGCTCGCTCAACCTGGAGAGCCTCGCCACCAAGCTGCGCGAGGACATGAAGGTCTGCACCTCGCGGCAGCGCCTGGCCGACATCATCAAGCGCCTGCGCACGGTCGAGATGCTCAAGGACTCGCCGAACGACCCGGCGTGGATGGTCCTCGACGTGATCCCGGTGATCCCGCCGGAGCTGCGGCCGCTGGTGCGGCTGGACTCGGGCAACTTCGCCTCCTCCGACCTCAACGACCTCTACCGGCGCCTGATCAACCGCAACAACCGCCTCAAGCGGCTGATCGAGCTCAACGCCCCCGAGGTCATCATCCGCAATGAGAAGCGGATGCTGCAGCAGTCGGTCGACGCCCTGTTCGACAACGGGCGCTGCAAGCGGCAGGTGATGAGCACCTCGAACCAGCCGCTCAAGTCGCTGACCGACATGATCAAGGGCAAGCAGGGGCGCTTCCGCCTCAACCTGCTCGGCAAGCGCGTCGACTACTCGGCGCGCTCGGTGATCGTGGTCGGCCCGGAGCTGAAGCTGCACCAGTGCGGCCTGCCGAAGGTCATCGCGCTGGAGCTGTTCCAGCCCTTCATCATCCGCCGCCTCAAGGAGCTCAAGCTGGCCGAGACCATCAAGGCGGCCAAGAAGATGCTCGAGCGCCGCGACGAGGAGGTGTGGGACATCCTCGAGGAGGTCATCCAGGGCCACCCGGTGCTGCTCAACCGCGCCCCGACCCTGCACCGCATGGGCATCCAGGCCTTCGAGCCGGTGCTCATCGAGGGCAACGCGATCCAGCTCCACCCGCTGGTCTGCCCGGCCTTCAACGCCGACTTCGACGGCGACCAGATGGCGGTCCACCTGCCGCTCAGCTACGAGGCGCAGATCGAGGCCAGCACCCTGATGCTGTCCCCGAACAACGTCTTCTCGCCGTCCAACGGCCAGCCGCTGATCTCGCCCCACCAGGACATCATCCTCGGCCTGTTCTTCCTCACCGCCGAGAAGGAGGAGTGCCTCAACGCCTGGGAGGACCAGAAGCGCGGCGGCGTCTACGCCGACCTGGACGAGCTGATGCTGGCCTACTCGCACGGCCACCTCGAGACCCACTCCAAGGTCCAGGTGGGCTTCCCGGCCGGCACCCTGCTGGCCGAGGAGTACGGCAAGCCGTTCCGGACCCTGGCCAACGACGAGCTGCTGATCACCACCCCCGGCCGCGCGATCTGCAACGACGTGCTGCCGACGGGCATGCCGTACTACAACTACCCGTGGCAGAAGAAGGCGATCCACGACCTGATCCACGACTGCCACCGGCTGTGCGGCCGGGCCGACACCCTCGAGCTGCTCGACGACCTCAAGGCGCTCGGCTTCAAGGGCGCGACCCGCTCCGGCATGTCCTTCGCCAAGGACGACATGCTGGTGCCGGACTCCAAGTGGACCATCATCGAATCCACCCAGGAGCTGGTCGACCAGGTCCAGAAGGACTTCACCGAGGGCGCGATCACCAACAACGAGCGCTACTCGAAGATCATCGACCACTGGACCACGGCGCGGGAGGAGATCTCCAGCGCGCTGATGAAGGAGCTGGCCTCCGACCGCCGCGACGGCCGGCCCTACCTCAACCCGGTGTTCGTGATGGCGCACTCCGGCGCGCGGGGTGGCGTCGACCAGATCCGCCAGCTGGCCGGTATGCGGGGCCTGATGGCCAAGCCCAGCGGCGAGATCATCGAGACGCCGATCCGCGCGAACTTCCGCGAGGGCCTGCGGGTGCTGGAGTACTTCTCCTCGACCCACGGCGCGCGCAAGGGCCTGGCGGACACCGCGCTCAAGACCGCCGACTCCGGCTACCTGACCCGGAAGCTGGCCGACGTCGCCCAGAACGTGGTCGCCAACTCGTACGACTGCGAGACCCCCAACGGCCTGGCCAAGAGCGCGGTCTACCAGGGCGACAAGCTGGTGCTGTCGCTGGCCAAGGTGATCCGCGGCCGGGTCGCCTGCGACACCATCCGCGACCGCATCACCGACGAGCTGGTGATCGAGGCCGGCGACCTGATCACCCCGGAGCTGGCCGACCGCATCGAGCAGATGGGCTACTCCAAGATCCGGGTCCGCAGCCCGCTGACCTGCGAGGCCGGCAACGGCGTCTGCCGCCTCTGCTACGGCGAGGACCTGGCCCGCGGCCGCATGGTCGAGGAGGGCCTGGCGGTGGGCATCATCGCCGCCCAGTCGATCGGCGAGCCGGGCACCCAGCTCACCATGCGGACCTTCCACATCGGCGGCACCGCGAGCCGCGACGTGGTCGAGTCCACCCGCAAGGCCAAGCGCGGCGGCACCACCGAGTACCACGAGCTGCGCACCGTCACCGACCCGAACGGCAAGGACGTGGTCCTGTCGCGGACCGGCGCCCTGATCATCCGCGACGCCAAGGGGCGCGAGATCGACCGCCACGAGGTCGGCGTCGGCTCGATCATGAACGCCAAGGACGGGGCCAAGATCTCCAAGGGCCAGAAGCTCTACGAGTGGGACCCGCACTTCCTGCCGATCCTGGCCGAGTACAACGGCAAGGTCCGCTTCGAGGACGTGGTCGACGGCAAGACCATGGCCATCGAGGAGGACCCGAAGACCAAGATCCAGCGCCGCAAGATCGTCGAGTCCAAGGGCGACCTGCACCCGCAGATCCTGCTGGTCGGCAAGGACGAGGAGGTCCTCTACTACACCGCGCTGCCCGAGAACGCCTACCTCGAGGTCGAGGACGGGCAGGTCGTGACCGCCGGCACCATGCTGGCCAAGTCGCCGCGGGCGGTGGGCGGCACCCAGGACATCACCGGCGGCCTGCCGCGGGTGACCGAGCTGTTCGAGGCCCGGATCCCCAAGGAGCCGGCCACCATGGCCGAGATCGACGGCCTGGTCGAGCTGGGCGAGAAGCGCCGCGGCAAGCGGGTGATCGTGGTCAAGGACGAGGAGACCGGCGAGACCCGCGAGCACCTGGTGTCGCAGTCCAAGCACCTGCGGGTGCACACCGGCGACCGCGTCCGCGCCGGCGAGCGCCTGGTCGACGGCCCGCTGCCGCCGCAGGAGATCCTGTCGATCCTCGGCGAGGGCAAGCTCCAGGAGTACCTGGTCGGCGAGGTCCAGAAGGTCTACCGCGCCCAGGGCGTGGCGATCAACGACAAGCACATCGAGATCATCGTGATGCAGATGATGCGCAAGGTCCAGATCGACGATCCGGGCGGCTCCAAGCTGCTGCCCAACTCGCTGATGGACCGCCACGCCTTCCGCAAGACGGTCGAGGAGCTGGTCAACGAGGACCTGGATCCGCCGTCGGCCCAGCCCATGATCATGGGCATCACCAAGGCCTCGGTGCAGTCCGACTCCTTCATCTCGGCGGCCTCCTTCCAGGAGACCACCAAGGTGCTCACCGAGGCGGCTCTGAAGGGCAAGCTGGACCAGCTCCAGGGCCTGAAGGAGAACGTGATCCTCGGCAACCTGATCCCGGCCGGCACCGGCTGCCGGGTCCACCTCCACACCCGGATCAAGAAGAAGGTCGACTTCTCGCAGTTCGCCGACCTCGGCCCGGGGGCCCCGGAGGGGGCCGAAGCCCTGCTCGAAGCCGGCCAGTAGCGGTCGGATCTTGACCCCAGCGCCTGAATCGGTAGACTTTTACCCCCTTTGGGACCGCGAAGCCGGTCCGCGAGAAAGCACAGCGTAATGCCCACGATCAACCAACTCGTCCGGAAGGGACGGAAGCCGATGCGGAAGAAGTCGAAGAGCCCCGTGCTCGACGCCTGCCCGCAGAAGCGCGGTGTCTGCACCCAGGTCAAGACCATGACCCCGAAGAAGCCGAACTCGGCGCTTCGCAAGGTGGCCCGCGTCCGCCTCTCCAACGGCAAGGAGATCACCGCCTACATCCCCGGCGAGGGCCACAACCTGCAGGAGCACTCGATCGTGCTGGTGCGGGGCGGCCGGGTCCGGGACCTGCCGGGCGTCCGCTACCACATCATCCGCGGGACCCTCGACGCCGCCGGCGTCGACGACCGCAAGCGCTCCCGCTCCAAGTACGGAACCCGTCGCGGTAAGTAAGGATGCCTCGCAGCTACAAGTCCACGGCGAAGTACGTCAAGCCGGATCCCCGCTTCAACACCCTGCTGGGGGCGAAGTTCATCAACCAGATCATGTCCGACGGCAAGAAGGCCGTGGCCATGAAGATCTTCTACGACGCGGTCGACCTGGCCTCGAAGCGTCTCAAGGAGATCCCGCCGGAGGAGGTCTACACCACCGCGCTCGAGAACGTGCGGCCGGCGGTCGAGGTCCGCTCCAAGCGGGTCGGCGGCTCCACCTATCAGGTGCCGCGCGAGGTCAGCGCCAAGCGCTCCCAGGCCCTGGCGATCCGCTGGTTGATCGGCAACGCCCGCAAGAAGAAGGGCATGCCGATGGCCCAGCGCCTGGCCTCCGAGTTCGTCGACGCCTGCAACAACACCGGCGCCTCGGTGCAGTGGAAGGAGAACGTCCACCGCATGGCCGACGCCAACAAGGCCTACAGCCACTTCGCCAACTTCTGATCCGAC
>CAZXTO010000056.1:13259-13562 GCA_964643675.1 uncultured Planctomycetales bacterium | reverse complement strand
CTGCGCACCGCCTACCCGCGGCGCTCCAGCACCTTCGCCGACCCGGCCGCGGGCCTGGCCAGCATCGAGGCCCTGCACGCCGCCTGCGCCCTGCTCGGCCGCCGCGACGACTCGCTCCTCGATGGCTACTACTGGCGCCAGCAGTGGCTGGACCAGAACGCCGAGCTGCTCGCGCCCTAGAATCCCTGCCATGGACCTCCGCCAGCTGCGCAACATCGGGGTCGTCGCCCACATCGACGCGGGCAAGACGACGGTGACCGAGCGCATCCTCTACTACACCGGGGTCGAGCACCGGATGGGGGA
>CAZXTO010000056.1:0-13249 GCA_964643675.1 uncultured Planctomycetales bacterium | reverse complement strand
GGAGGTCCACCTCGGCAACACCGTGATGGACTGGATGGAGGAGGAGCGGGAGCGCGGCATCACCATCACCGCGGCCGCCACCCGCTGCCCCTGGCGCGACCACGTGGTCCAGGTCATCGACACCCCCGGCCACGTTGACTTCACCGGCGAGGTGAGCCGCTCCCTGCGGGTGCTCGACGGCGCCGTGGTGGTGGTGTGCGCGGTCGCCGGGGTCCAGGCCCAGACCGAGACGGTGCTGCGCCAGGCCGCCCGCTACCAGGTGCCGTGGCTGGCCTTTGTCAACAAGATGGACCGCCAGGGAGCCGACTTCGCCGCCGCGGTGGCGTCGCTGAAGGAGCGCGGCGGGGTGCGGCCGGTGCCGGTCCAGATCCCGGTCGGCGACGGCCGCGATTTCGACGGCGTGGTCGACCTGATCGAGCTGCGGCTGCTGCGCTGGCAGGCCGAGGAGAAGGGCGCCGAGGTCCACGTCGAGGAGCTGCCGGCCGCGCTGCGGGAGGCGGCCGAGGCGGCCCGCGCCGAGCTCTGCGAGGCGGTGGCCGAGGTCGACGACGAGCTGCTCGGGGCCTGGCTGGAGCACGGCGGCCTGGACGCGGAGCAGCTCCACCGCGGGCTGCGCGCCGGCACCCTGGAGCGGCGCTTCGTGCCGGTCCTGTGCGGCTCGGCGCTGCACTACCAGGGCATCCAGCCGCTGCTGGACGCGGTCCTGGCCTGGCTGCCCTCTCCGGCCGAGCGGCCGCCGGTGATCGGCCACGTGCCTGGCGACGAGGACCGGGAGCTCAGCCGGCCGGCCTCGGCCGAGGCGCCCCTCTGCGCCCTGGTCTTCAAGCTCTTCCACGAGGCCCACGGCGACCTCAGCTACCTGCGGGTCTACTCCGGTGAGCTGGTCGAGGGCATGAGCCTGCACAACGCCCGCGTGCGCGGGACCGAGCGCATCAGCCAGATCTGGCGCATGCACGCCGACCACCGCGAGCGCCTGGACAAGGCCGGCCCGGGCGAGATCGTGGTGGTGCCGGGGCTGAAGAAGGCCCAGACCGGAGACACCCTGTTCCCCAAGGGGCAGGCCATCGCGCTGGAGCCGATCGACTTCCCGGAGCCGGTGATCCGCCAGACCGTCGAGCCCGAGATCCTCGGCGACCGCGACAAGTTGCTCGAGGCCCTGCGGGTGCTGGACCGCGAGGATCCTACCCTGACCGTGAGCGTGGACGAGGACACCGGTCAGGCGGTCCTGGCCGGGATGGGGGAGCTGCACCTGGAGGTGGCCCTGCACCGGCTGGAGCGGGACTTCCGCCTCGCCGCCCGGGCCGGTCGGCCGATCGTGGCCTACCGCGAGACCCTGCTCGAGGCGCGCGCCGGGGCCGGCAGCGTCGAGCGGCCGACGGGCGACGGCTCCAAGCTGGTGGTGAAGGCCCGGGTGCGGGCCGAGCCGCAGGCGGAGACCCGGCCCGGTTTCCTGGTCGGGGAGGCCGCCGCGGGCTTGTCGCCCGCCACCCGCCACGACCTCGGGATCGCCGCCCACGAGCTGGTGGAGGCCGGCGGCGACCTGGGCTACCCCCTGGCCAAGCTCCAGGTCCGCCTGGAGGCGCTGGAGTGGAGCCCGGCCGGCGAGGCGCCGCCGGTGGAGATGGTGCTGGGGGCGGCCTCGCGCGCCCTGGACGACGCCCTGCGCGGCGCCACCGGCCTGCTGGAGCCGATCATGAGCCTGCGGGTGGAGGTTCCGGAGGAGTTCCTGTCCGGGGTCCTGGCCGACCTGCAGTCCCGTCGGGCCGAGATCCAGAGCATGGACCTGGAGCAGGGGAGCGGCCAGATCCAGGCCACCGCGCCGCTCGATTCGCTGTTCGCGTATTCCACCCGGCTGCGCTCCCTGACCCAGGGGCGCGGGGATTTCAGCCTCAGCCCGAGCGGCTATGCGCCGGTCCCGGTGGCCCGGGCGGAGGAGATCCTGCAAGGGGCCGGCTGAGCAGCGGATTTCCCGCCTTCCGGGCCGATTTCCGGTCCCGCGGCCTTGACCGCAAATCGTTCGCTGCTAAGATGCTTGGCCCGAATTCGGGACCAGCCTCGGTTTTTGTCCTGGACCATCTGCGGCGACGCAGCGGATAGGAGAGCCGAGGCTAGCTGTGTGCCCATACGCACCCCCCATGGACAACCGCATCCAGATCCGACTCGAGGCCTACGACCATGAGGCCATCGATCAAGCCACGGAATCCATCATGGAGGCCGCGCGCTTGACCGGCGTCAAGGTCTCGGGCCCGATCCCGCTTCCGACCCGCATCGAGCGCTACACCGTGCTGCGCAGCCCGCACATCGACAAGAAGTCGCGGGAGCAGTTCGAGATCCGCACCCACAAGCGGCTCATGTACCTGCTCGAGCCCACCCCGCAGACCGTGGACGCGCTGAACCGGCTGGTTCTGTCCGCCGGGGTCGACGTCCGCATCAAGATCTGAGGCGGACGTCTTTTCACATCCCGCAAGTTCGGCTGAGCTGAACCGCTGCGAATCTGCCGGCTGGAGACCGGCGCAACGAACAGAACCATGTCCGACATCAAGTTCCTGCTGGCCCGGAAGAAGGGGATGACCCAGATCTTCCGCGAAGACGGCATGGTCGTCCCCGTGACCGTGCTCGAGGCCGGCCCCTGCACCGTGACCGGTCTGCGGACCTCCGACCAGGACGGCTACAGCGCGATCCAGCTCGGCTACCTGGCGGCCCGCGACAAGCACGTCAGCAAGCCCCAGCGCGCCGCGGCCGAGAAGGCCGGGGTCAAGGCCTTCCGCGTCCTGCGCGAGTTCCGCGCCAGCACCGAGGGCTTCGAGCTGGGCCAAGAGCTCAAGGCCGAGCTGTTCGAGGTCGGCGACGTCGTCGACGTCGTCGGCAAGACCAAGGGTCGCGGCTTCGCCGGCACCATCAAGGCGCACGGCTTCGCCCGCGGCAACGAGACCCACGGCTCGATGAACGTCCGCCAGCCGGGCGCCATCGGCGCCTGCGCCTACCCGGGCCGGGTCTTCAAGGGCACCCGCATGGCCAAGCACTATGGCGACGTGCGCCGCACCGTGAAGAACTCCACGGTCGAGGGCGTCGACGCCGAGCGCGGCCTGATCCTCGTCCGCGGCGGCGTCCCCGGCCCGCCCAACGGCGTGGTCCAAATCTGCACCGCCAAGACCGGCGTGAAGAAGTAGAGCCATGAGCACCATCCACACCTACGACGTTGCGAGCGGTGCCGCCGGCGAGAAGGACTGCGCCCTCGATCTGGGCGACAAGGTCCTCTACCGGACGCTGAAGGACGCGGTGGTCCAGTACCAGGCCAACCGCCGCCAGGGCGACGCCCATACCAAGATCCGGGCCGAGGTCGCGGGCAACACCAAGAAGCCCTGGAAGCAGAAGAAGACCGGTCGCGCCCGCGCCGGTGACCGCAAGAGCCCCATCTGGCGCGGCGGCGGCACCACCTTCGGGCCGCGCAACACGCGCAACTGGGGCTACCACCTGCCGCGCAAGCAGCGCCAGGTCGCCCTCCGCAGCGCCCTGCTCGGCAAGCTGCAGGACGGCGAGGTCAAGGAGCTGGCCGGCCTCAAGCTGGACGCCCCCTCGGCCAAGACCGCCCGCAAGGTGCTGGCCGACACCGCGCCCTCCGGCAGCGCCCTGCTGCTGACCAAGGGCCGCGACGAGAACGCCTGGAAGAGCTTCCGCAACTTCCCGCGCGTCGACGTCCTGCCGGCCGCCGAGGCGACCGCCTACGACCTGCTCGCCCACAAGTGGCTGCTGCTGCAGGAGGGCGCTTTGGAAGACCTCTCGAGCCGCTTCCCCGGCTGCAAGGAATCCTGAGGACTGAGCGATGGAAGCCAGCTCCAACCACTACCAGATCCTGCTCCGGCCGGTGCTGACCGAGAAGTCCACCGAGGAGCACCACCGGCTCAACGACTACCGCTTCGAGGTCGCCGGCGGCGCCAACAAGATCGAGATCCGCGAGGCCATCGAGGCCCTGTTCGAGGTCAAGGTCGCCAGCGTCCGGACCATGATCCGGACCGGTAAGCCGCGTCGCCGCGGCGCCAACGCTTTCCACACCTCGCCGCGCAAGATCGCGATCGTGCGCCTCGAGGAAGGTCACAAGATCGACCTGCTGTGAGCGAGGGCTGAACCATGGGAATCAAGTACTACAAGCCCACTTCTCCCGGTCGTCGCGGCGGCTCGGTGCTGGACCGCGCCGAACTCACCCGCGAGACCCCCGAGAAGAGCCTGCTGGCCCCGCTCAAGAAGACCGGCGGCCGCAACAACCGCGGTCGCGTGACCGCCCGCCACCGCGGCGGCGGCGCCAAGCGGCGCTACCGCATCATCGACTTCAAGCGCCTGAAGGACGGCGTGCCGGCCAAGGTCGCTCACATCGAGTACGACCCGAACCGGACCGCCTACATCGCGCTGCTGCACTACGCCGACGGCGAGAAGCGCTACATCCTGTGGCCCAAGGGCCTCCAGCAGGGCGACGTGATCTCCTCCGGCAAGGACGCTGAGCCCAAGACCGGCTGCGCGATGGAGCTGGGGGACATGCCGATGGGCATGACCATCCACAACGTCGAGCTGCGCCCCGGTCAAGGCGCCAAGATGGTGCGCTCGGCCGGCGCCAGCGCGCGCCTGGCGGCCCGCGAGGGCAGCTACGCGCTGATCGCGCTGCCGAGCGGCGAGCTGCGCAAGGTCCACGTGCGCTGCCGCGCCACCATCGGCGAGGTCGGCAACGCCGACCACCAGAACACCCGCCTCGGCAAGGCCGGTCGCAAACGCCACATGGGCAAGCGGCCGCACGTCCGCGGCGTCGCGATGTATCCGGCCGCCCACCCGCACGGCGGTGGCGAAGGCCGCACCAAGGGCAAGCACCCGGTCAGCCCGTGGGGCAAGCCCACCAAGGGTGCCAAGACGCGCAACGTGCGCAAGACCACCAACAAGTTCATCGTTCGCCGCCGCAAGAAGGGGGTGAGGTAGTCCAATGGCTCGCAGCGTAAAGAAGGGCCCCTGGGTCGAGCCGCGGCTCCAGCGCAAGGTCGACAAGGCCCAAGCCGCCGGGGATCGCACGCCCATCAAGACCTGGGCTCGCGCCTCCACGATCCTGCCCGATTACGTCGGAATGACGTTCATGGTCCACAACGGCAAGACCTTCTGGAAGGTCTTCGTCACCGAGGACATGGTCGGGCACCGCCTGGGTGAGTTCTCGCCCACGCGCACCTTCCGCGGCCACGAGAAGAAGTAGGGGGTCAGACATGGATTTCCGCGCTTCCCACCGTTACGCCCACATCTCGGCCAAGAAGGCCCGCCCCGCCGCGGACCTGATCCGAGGCCTGGACGTGAACCGCGCCCTCGACGTGCTGTCCGTGTCGCAGACCCGCGGCGCGGCGCTGTTCTCGAAGGTGCTGCGTTCCGCCGTCGCCAACGCCGGCCAGAACGAGGCGGTCGACGTCAACGCCCTGGTCGTGCGCGACGCGCGCGTCGACGAGGGGCCGTTGATCCACGGCCGCATGCGTTATCGGCCCGGCTCGATGGGGCGGACCACGCCGATCCGGCGCCGCACCTCGCACATCAAGATCACCCTCTCCGAGCGGGAGGCCAGCTAGACATGGGACAGAAGATTCACCCCATCGGCTTCCGGGTCGGCATCAGTGAGCCCTGGCGCTCGCGTTGGTTCGCCCGCGGTCGCGAGTACGGCGAGAAGCTCCAGCTGGACTTCAAGGTCCGGGAGATGATCAAGAAGCGGTTCCGCAAGGGCATCATCTCCAAGATCGAGATCCAGCGGCGCGGCGAGCGCATGACGATCATGCTGCTGGCGACCCGCAAGGGCGAGGTCATCGGCCGCGGCTACGCCACCCGCGACGCCCTGGTCGCCGACCTCGAGAAGCTCACCGGCCTGGAGGTCAAGCTCGACATCCAGGAGGTCCGCCACTGGGACCTCGACGCCGTCACCGTCGCCGAGAACCTGGCCGCCGCGATCGAGCGCCGTGTCTCTCCCCGCCGCCAGATGAAGCGGGTGCTGGAGAACACCATGAACGCGGGCGCCGAAGGGGCCAAGATCCAGGTCAGCGGCCGGATCGACGGCTCCGAGATGAGCCGGACCATGACCCAGCGCATGGGCCGGATTCCCCTCCAGACCCTGTCGGCGCGCACCGACTACGGCTTCGCCGAGGCGAAGACCACCTACGGCGTGCTCGGCGTGAAGGTCTGGATCTTCACCGGCGACACGGTTCGCCTGTAGCGGAGGAAGCAGCATGTTGATGCCGAAGCGTGTCAAGTACCGCAAGACCCAGCGGGGCAAGATCAAGGGCACCACGTCCTCGAAGGTCCCCGGCGGTCGCGGTCCGGCTGCCCGCAAGCAGCACATCAAGACCCGGCGCCAGCCGATCAAGGGGCCCTGCACCGCCAAGGCCACCCGCGGCAACCGCGTCGCCTTCGGGGACTACGGTCTCCAGGCCCTGGAGTGGGGCTGGCTCAGCGCCCGCACCATCGAGGCCGGCCGCGTCGCAGCTGGCCGGGCTTCCGGCGAGGGCAAGCTGTGGATCCGCGTCTTCCCGCACAAGGCGGTCACCGCCAAGCCGCTGGAGGTCCGGATGGGCTCCGGTAAGGGCGACGTCGACCGCTGGGTCGCCGTGGTCAAGCCGGGCACCGTCCTCTACGAACTCGGGGGTGTCGACGAAGCCACCGCCCGCAAGGCCTTCAACCGCCTCGCGCACAAGCTGCCGATGCGGGTCCGCATGGTCACCAGGAAGCACATCTAGTCATGGACGCTACCGAAATCCGCGGCAAGGAAGACAGCGAGATCCAGTTCGACCTGAGCAAGGCCGAGCGCGAGCTGTTCGACATGAAGTTCCGCACCCTCACCGAGGGCAACGCCGACCCGGCGAAGATCCGCCGCCTGCGGCGCGAGATCGCCCGCATGAAGACCATCCTGCAAGAGCGCGACCTGCGCATCCGCGGTCAGGAGCCGCGCTGAGAGCCATGACCGAGCAAGTCGAGACGCAAGCCGCCGACGGGGCCCAGCGCGGGACCCGCAAGTCCATGCGCGGCACGGTGGTCGGTACCAAGATGGATAAGACCATCGTGGTCCGGGTGGAGCACGTGACCCGTCACGCCCTCTACAAGAAGACCGTGCGCGTGCGCCGCAAGTTCTACGCCCACGACGAGGCCCAAGCCGCCAAGGTCGGGGACAAGGTCGAAATCATGGGCACCCGTCCGCTGAGCAAGCTCAAGCGCTGGCGGCTGGTCCGGGTCCTCGAGGCCTCTGCCTGATCGAGGGACAAGGGAGGAACAACGATGATTCAGATGCAGACCCGGCTGGACGTCGCCGACAACAGCGGCGCCAGGGAAGTGATGTGCATCAAGGTGTTGGGCGGCTCGAAGCGCCGCTTCGCCGGGGTCGGCGACGTGATCGTCGCTTCGGTCAAGAAGGCCGTGCCCGGCGCCGACGTCAAGACCGGCGAGGTCGTGCGCGGCGTGATCGTGCGCACCAAGCAGCGCGTGCGCCGCTCCGACGGCAGCTACGTGCGCTTCGACAAGAACGCCCTGGTCCTGATCGACGGCGAGGGCAACCCCAAGGGCACCCGCATCTTCGGCGCCGTGGCGCGCGAGCTGCGCGAGCGCAACTACATGAAGATCGTCTCGCTCGCCCAGGAGGTGGTGTGACCATGCACGTGAAGAAGGGAGATGAAGTGGTCGTCACCGCCGGCAACGAGCGGGGCAAGCGCGGCCGCGTCCTGCGTGTCCTGACCGACAAGGACCGCGTCGTCGTGGAGGGCGTGAACCTCCGCACCAAGAACCTCCCCAAGACCACCGCCAACCCGCAGGGCGGTGTGGTCGACCGGGAGATGCCCATCGCCGCCTCCAACGTGCTCCTCTGGAGCGAGAAGGCCGGCAAGGGCGTGCGCACCAAGATGGTGACCAAGAACGGCGGCAAGGCCCGCGTCGGAATCCCCTGCGGCACCAAGTTCGACTAGACCGATGTCCCGTCTCTCCGAAAAGTTCCAGCAGGAGATCCATCCCCAGTTGATGGAGAAGTTCTCCTTCACGAACCGCCTCGAGGCGCCCAGGCTGCTCAAGATCGTGATCAGCATGGGGGTCGGCCAGGCGGTCGAGAACAAGGCCCGCGTCGAGTCCGCCGCCAAGGACCTGGCCAAGATCACCGGCCAGAAGCCGCTGATCACCAAGGCCAAGAAGTCGGTCGCCGGCTTCAAGGTGCGGGAGGGCATGCCGGTCGGCGCCGTGACCACGCTGCGCGGGGCCCGCATGTACGAGTTCCTCGACCGCCTGGTGGCGGTCGTCCTGCCCCGGATCCGTGACTTCCAGGGCGTCAAAGACAACTTCGACGGCCGCGGCAACTTCAGCCTCGGCTTGACCGAGCAGGCCCTGTTCCCGGAGATCGACCTGGACAAGGTCGAGTTCCAGCAAGGCATGAACGTGACCTTCGTCACCAGCGCCCAGACCGACGAGCACGGCCGCGCCCTGCTCGAGGCCTTCGGCATGCCCTTCCGCCGTCCCGACGAGAACTGAACCGATGGCCAAGACTAGCGCCAAGAACCGTGAGCTGAAGCGCCAGAAGCTGGTGGCTCAGCACGCCGAGAAGCGGGCTGCCCTGATCAAGGTGGTCAAGGACCCCGAGGCCTCGCTGGAGGACAAGGCGGCCGCCTACGAGAAGCTGCTCAAGCTGCCGCGCGACTCCAGCGCCGTGCGCCTTCACAACCGCTGCGCCCTGACCGGTCGGCCGCGGGCCTACTACCGCAAGTTCGGCGTCTCCCGCCTGGTGTTCCGGCGCCTGGCCCACGCCGGCGAGCTGCCCGGCGTCCGCAAGGCCTCCTGGTAACGAGGATCAAGCCATGACCATGACCGACCCCCTTGCCGACATGCTGACCCGGATCCGGAACGGGATCCAGGTCCGCCGCAAGCAAGTCGAGGTGCCCTCCTCGAAGCTGAAGGGCGCGGTGGCGCTCGTGCTGAAGGACGAGGGCTACATCGCCGAGATCGAGGCCACCGAGGACGAGCGCGGCTTCGGCCTGCTGCTGCTGTCGCTCAAGTACGACGAGGACGGCCGCAACGCCATCACCGAGATCAAGCGGCTGTCGAAGCCCGGCTGCCGGATGTACGCCGGCGCCGCCGACGTCCCCGAGATCCGGCGCGGCCTCGGCACCACCATCCTGTCCACCTCCAAGGGGGTCATGAGCCACCGCAAGGCCAAGGAGCTTGGCGTCGGCGGCGAGGTCCTCTGCAGAGTGTTCTAGAGCCATGTCCCGCATCGGAAACAAGCCTGTCGCGATCCCCTCCGGGGTCGAGATCGCCGTCAAGGGCGACAACGTCGAAGTCAAGGGGCCGAAGGGCCAGCTCAGCTTCCCGTTGTTCCCCGAGGTGGCGGTGACCGTCGAGGACGGGGCCGCCAACGTCGCCCGCTCGGGAGCGGGCTCCGCCAAGAAGGCCGCCGCCCTGCAGGGGCTGGTGCGCGCCCACCTGGCGAACATGGTGGTCGGCGTCACCGAGGGCTACACCAAGGCCCTCGAGATCGTCGGCACCGGCTGGAACGCCAAGCAGAACGGTCAGGGCATCGAGATGCAGATCGGCTTCTGCCACACCGTCAAGTGCGATCCGCCGGAGGGGGTGACGGTCAGCGTCCCGTCTCCGACCGAGATCGTGGTCAATGGGGCCGACAAGCAGGCGGTGGGCCAGTTCGCGGCCAACATCCGCCGGGTCCGCCCGCCGGAGCCCTACAAGGGCAAGGGCATTCGTTACAAGGGTGAAGAGGTGCGTCGCAAGGCCGGTAAGGCGCTTGCTTAAGGATCATGGACCACATGCAGCAGAAGAGAAAGTGGAAGCGGCGCCAGCGCAAGGCCCTGGGCGTGCGCCGCCGCCTCCGCACCGTCGGCGACCGTCCGCGGTTGTCGATCCACCGCAGCCTGAAGCACATCTCCGTCCAGCTCATCGACGACGAGCAGGGGCTGACCCTGGCCTCGGCGAGCGACTTCGAGAAGGACCTGCGCGAGCAGCTGACCGGCAAGACCAAGAGCGAGCGCGCGGCCGCCGTAGGCGCCGCGATCGCGCAGCGGGCGACCGCCGCCGGCATCACCGAGGCGGTCTTCGACCGCGGCCGCTTCCTCTACCACGGGCGGGTCAAGGCCCTCGCCGACGCCGCCCGCGAAGGCGGCCTGAAGTTCTAGGAGCCGACATGGGCAAGAGCAGAGAACGAATCACCTACCTTGACCGCGCCGAGGCCGAGCGCCTCGGGGAGCTCAAGGAAGAGCGCCTCAAGGTCAACCGCACCGCCAAGGTGGTGAAGGGCGGCCGTCGCTTCGCCTTCTCGGCGCTGACCGTGGTCGGCAACCAGGACGGCGTGGTCGGCTACGGCTTCGGCAAGGCCAAGGAGATCCCGGCCGCGATGCAGAAGGCGTTCAAGGACGGCCGCAAGCACCTGGTCCGCGTGCCGCGCGTCGGCACCTCGATCCCGCACGAGGTCGAGGGGGAGTTCTGCTCCTCGAAGGTGCGCCTGATCCCGGCCGCGCCCGGCACCGGCATCATCGCCGGCGGCACGGTGCGGGCGGTCCTCGAGCTGGCCGGGGTCAAGGATGTCCTGACCAAGGCCTACGGCTCGACCAATCCCATCAACCTGGTCAAGGCCACCATCGTCGGCCTGGCCCAGCTGCGGACCAAGGAGCAGATCGCCGAGGCCCGCGGGGTGGAAGTCTGATGCAAGTCCACGACGTCACTGCCAAGGGCAAGAAGTACCGCGACAAGAAGCGCGTCGGCCGCGGCCCGGGATCGGGCACCGGCAAGACCGCCGGGCGCGGCCACAAGGGCCAGCGCTCCCGCTCGGGCGACAACTCCCGACCGGGCTTCGAAGGCGGGCAGATGCCCCTCTACCGCAAGGTCCCGAAGCGCGGCTTCACCAACGCCCGCTTCAAGAAGCACTACACCCTGGTCAACGTCGAGCTGCTCGACTCCTTCGAGGACGGCGCCGAGGTCAACCTGGAGGCGGTGCTCGAGAAGGGCCTCAGCCGCCGCACCGGGGCCATGCTCAAGGTGCTCGGCCAGGGCGAGCTCAGCCGCAAGCTGACCGTCCGCGCCCACAAGTTCTCCGCTTCCGCCAAGGCCAAGATCGAGGCCGCCGGCGGCACCGCTGAGGTGGTGGAGTAAGCAGGAGCCATGGAGCAGTTTCTCGCCCTGTTCCGCATCCCGGAGCTGCGCCGAAGGATCCTCATCACCTTCGGCCTGCTGTTCCTCTATCGATTGGGCTTCCAGATCCCCCTCCCCGGGGTCAATCTGGAGATCATCAAGGAGGCCGCCGAGCAACGCGTCGGCGGCGGCCTGGCCGGCCTGTTCGGCATCATGAACGCCTTCACCGGGGCGGGGATCGGCAGCGCCACCCTGTTCTCGCTGGGGGTGATGCCATACATCTCGGCCTCGATCATCTTCAGCCTGCTGGTGAAGGTGGTCCCGGCCCTCGAGGCGCTCTCCAAGGAGGGGGCTGCCGGCCAGAAGAAGATCAGCCAGTACACCCGGCTGTCGACGATCCCGATCTGTATCTTGCAGGCCTTCTTCGTGCTCTACGGCGTGATCTTGAACCCGGAGTACGGGATCACGGTCGGCAGCGCGTCCTTCCTCTACGGCCTCAACATCATCCTGTCACTGACCGCCGGCACCATGTTCATCATGTGGCTGGGCGAGCGCATCTCCGAGCACGGCCTGGGCAACGGCGTCTCGGTGATCATCATGTGCGGCATCATCTCGAACATCCCGACTGCGGTGCAGCAGTTCCTGGAGGTGTCCGAGAACGCCCACCAGATGGCCGTCACGCTGGGCTTGATCTGGGTCGTGACCGTGCTCGTGGTGGTGTACATCACCCGCGGCCAACGACGGATCCCGATCCAGCAGGCCAAGCTGACCCGCGGCCGCAAGGTCATGGGGGGCAGCCGCCACTACCTGCCGCTGCGCGTCAACCAGGCCGGCGTGATGCCGATCATCTTCGCCTCGGCGCTGTTCATCGTGCCTTCGGTGGCCGGCCAGATCCCGGGCCTGGGCTGGCTCAACGACATCTTCGGCCGCGTGGGCTTCATGTTCATGATGGCGAAGGTGGCGCTGATCTTCTTCTTCTCCTTCTTCTGGGTCCGCCTGATGTTCCAGCCGGAGGAGATCGCCAACAACCTGAAGGAGTACGGCTCCTTCATCCCCGGCATCCGGCCCGGCAAGGCGACCTCGGATTACCTGAGCTTCGTGCTCGACCGGATCACCCTGGCCGGCTCGGCCTTCCTGGCCGCGATCGCGGTGCTGCCCGATCTGCTGACCTCGAACATGCGGATCCACCCGACGATCGGCTACTTCCTCGGCGGCACCTCGATCCTGATCGTGGTGGGGGTGGCCCTGGACGTGGTCGACAAGCTGAACTCCCACCTCCTGATGCGCAACTACGAAGGCTTCATGAAGGCGGGCGGCTCGGGTTGGGCCCGGAGGAAGGGCTAGGCGATGATCGCGATCCTGCTCGGACCGCCCGGCGTCGGCAAGGGCACGCAGGCCCAGGCCGCCGCGGCGGCCCACGGCTGGCTGCACCTGTCGACCGGCGAGATGCTGCGCGACGAGGTCGGCCGCGGCACCGAGCTCGGGACCCAGGCCAACGTCTACATGAGCCGCGGCGACCTGGTCCCCGACGAGATCATGGTCGACATGGTCGCCGGCCGGGTCAGCGCCCAGCCGGCCGGCGAGGTGCTGCTGCTGGACGGCTTCCCGCGCACCCTGCCGCAGGCGGAAGCCCTTGCGAGCAAGGCGCCTAGCGGCGCGATCGCGCTTTCGGTATACTTCCGGGCTCCCGACGAGGTCCTGGTCCAGCGTTTGCTGGGTCGAGGGCGCGAGGACGACACCCGGGAGGTCGTCGAACACCGCCTCGCGGTCTACCGCGAGACCACAGAGCCGCTGGTCGGCTTCTACCGCGCGCAGGGCATCCTGGGCGAGGTGGACGCGGACCGGGGCATCGAAACCATCCAGGAGGATCTGGTCCGCATGGTCCGGTCTGCCCTGGAGGAGCAATCCCTTTCCTAGACCATGGCCAAAGAAGAGCCGATCACCGTGAAAGCCGTCGTGCGGGAGGCACTCCCGAACGCGATGTTCAAGGTGGAGCTCGAGAACGGCCACCAGGTCCTTGCCCACATCTCGGGGCGCATGCGGAAGCACTACATCCGCATCACCCCGGGCGACACCGTCACCGTCGAAATGTCCCCGTACGACCTCACCCGCTGCCGCGTCGTCTACCGCGGCG